>NZ_JBPKJK010000014.1:0-89363 GCF_051756985.1 Saccharothrix sabaoui | reverse complement strand
CCGCAGTCAGCGGCGGCTCCACTTCTGGTTGCCCTGGCCGTTGCAGTTCCAGGCGTTGACCCGGGTGCCATTGGCCGTGCCCTGGCCGTCGGCGTCGAGGCAGAGGCCGGTCTGGTTGTGCCGGATCGAGCCGTCCGTGCCGTGGGTCCACTTCTGGTTCGCGCCGCCATTGCAGTCCCAGATCTGCGCCTGCGCTCCGGCGGCCGAGCCAGGCGCGAGATCGAGGCACTTCCCGTCGTGGACCCGCAGTTCGGACTCAGCCGTCACCGTCCACACCTGGTTGGCCTGGCCGTTGCAGTCCCAGAGCTGGACCTTCGCGCCGTTGGCCTGGCTCTGCCCGGTCACGTCCAGGCAGCGGCCGGACTGCTGCCCCACGTAGGCGTTGCCGGCCGGCCCGCCGGGGGTGGTCGTCGTGGTCGTGGTGGTCGGCGGAGTGGAGGGCACCAGCGGGCAGGTGCCCTGGTAGGTCCTGATCCCGCTCCAGTTCGCCAGCGGGCACAGGAACTGGGTGTAGCGGGTGTCGCTGTCGACGAACACCTTGATCCACGGGATGACGTTGCGCATCATCGTGGGGTTGTCCGAGGTGGGGAAGGCGTGACCGGCGCCGCCGAGTTCCAGGTACGCCTTCTCGATGCCGCCGGGGATCCCGTTGTAGAGGTTCTGGATGCTCGCGGGCGTGGTGGTGCCGTCGTTCTGCCCGGCCAGGAGCATGGTCGGGACCCGCGTGGTCGTCAGGTTCTGCGACGGGCTGAACGGCGCGAGCCCGACCGCGGTCTTCAACGAGGGGCGCTGGAGCGCCGCGTACATCGCCCCGCCGCCGCCCATGGAGTGGCCCATCACGGCGGTGCGGGTCGCGTCGACCCGGTCGCGCACGGAGCTGCGCTGGGTCAGGTAGTCCAGCGCGGCCAGCAGCTGCGTGCCCCGGGCGGTGTCCCAGTCGTCGCGGTTGTTGGTGTCGATGCCGATCACGACGAACCCGAACGAGGCCAGCCAGTGGCCCATCCACGCACCCTCTGCCGCCCACGTGGCGGTGTAGCCGGGGACGACGGCGATCGCGCCGAACCGGCCCTGGCCGGTGTCCGTCGGGTGGTAGATGGTCCCGCCGCCGAAGCCGTTCCCGGCCGGCACGCCGACCTGGGCCGTGGCGAACGTACCGCGGTTGGCCGACACGCTCGCCGAGGTCGGGTCCGGTCCCCGCTGATAGGGGTTATCCGCACCCGACGCCGGACCCGTCCCGCCCGCGACCGTCAGCGCCGCGACCGAGAGCGTGACGACGGCGAGGACGACGCCGTACCTCGACAACCGACCCGAGACCTGCCTCGGGGGGACGCCCCCGGGTAGCACCCGGGACGCGCCTGCGTCTTGAGCCACAGGTTCACCTCCTGCTGTATGCGGTGGGAGGACTTCACCCCGCGCGGATGTCGTCCAGGACAAGGGAGCCCTTCGTCGTGGCCACGCCGTCGGCCTGGTTGACGAAGACGTTGAACTGGGACAGGCCGCGCAGGTCGTCGGCGGTGATGCGGCGGTGGGCGTTGGCGGTGTCCCACGGCGCGGGGCGCCAGTCGGCGAACGGGATGGTCACGACTTCCGCCTCGGTACCGGCGAGCGAGGGGTACGCCTCGTAGGCGACGCCGCCCGCGTTGAGCTGGAGCACCAGCCTGTGGTTCGAGCCGTCCGGTCGCAACCACAGCGCCAGCCCGCTGTAGGCCGACCAGTCGCCTTCCAGACGCTTGCCGATGCCGGTGTAGGTCTGGAAGGTGAAGTCGTAGTCCAGTTCGAGCGCCTTTCCGCCGTTGTCGGCGGCCAGGGAAATGGTGTTGGCGCCGTAGGTGCTGTAGTCGGCGCGCAGCGCGGTGTCGTCGGGGTGACCCTCGAAATCGTCCACCACGCCCGGTGGCAGCGGCGGCTTGGCACCCAGGATGACGGTGTTGGTCAGCTCCAGTGGCCGCGCGCGGCCGGCGACCGAGGCTCGGACGTTCAACCGGGTCACCGTGTTGGTCAGGTTCTCCTCGCCGATGCGCCAGGTACCGGTGTGGTAGCCGGTGGCGCGGTCGTAGGTGAGCAGGTGCTTCTTGTTCGACGTGCCGACCGTGTAGTAGACGAGCAGCGCCTTGGCGTTGTTGACCTTGACCCGGACCGTGGTGGTGGGCGTGGTCACCCGTTCGCGGTCGGTCGGGGACACGATGTGCGCGGACGGCGCCTGGCGGACGGCCTTGGTCCGGCGGTCGAAGACGCGGTCGAGTTCGGCGGCGAACACCGAGTACGAGTCGGCGTGGAAGGCGCGGAAGTCCGGCAGCAGCTCGTGCTCGGGCAGGTCGCCGGCAGCCGGGTGGGGCACGAAGAACTGCTCGGGGCCGAAGTTGGTCCACGTCATCGCGTAGGCGGTCCGGCGGGCGTCCGGGTCGGCCTTGATGGCGTCGAGGACCTGCGTGTACCAGTGCAGGTTGCCGTTCTGACCGTTGGGCTTGAGCGCTCCGCTGATGCCGTACTCGGTGGCGGCGGAGACCTTGCCCTTCCCGTCCGCGATCCGTGCGATCATGGCCAGGTCGGCGACCAGGCCGTCCAGCCACTGCTCCGAGCCGTTGCTGCCGTCGTAGTTGTCGTAGCCGAACACGTCCACGTAGTCGTCACCGGGGTAGGTGCGCATGTAGACGTCGCTGACGCCGCCGTAGGAGCCGCCGGGCGAGTAGGCGTAGAGGAAGTTGTGGACGTCCTCGGTGTCGCGCAGGTACTCCACGGTGTAGCGCCACAGCTCGACGTACTGCGAGGCCGAGGCGTGCGCCGCGCCCCACCAGAACCACGAGCCGCTGTTCTCGTGGAACGGCCGGAAGATGACCGGGATGGGGCGACCGCGGTCGTCGGTGATCGCGTGCGCCAGGCGGGCCACCCGGTTGAGGTAGGCGCGGAACTGGGCGTTGTGATCGCCGCCGGGCAGGATGCGGGCGACCACGTTGCCGCTGGTGTCGCCGTAGTTGCCGCCGGTGACGAAGTTGTTCATGTGGGCGCTGATGGTGTTGATGCCGCCGACGCGGTGGGCGGCCTTGACCAGCTGCACGTACTTGGCGAACTTCTCCTCCGGTGTGCCGGGTGAGGAGCCGTAGCCCTGGTCGCTCATGTCCCAGCCGAACACTGCCGGGTGATCCCCGACCCCGGCCTCCACGTCGGAGTTGACGCCGTCTGCGGTGGCGAAGGTGAGGCCGAACTCGGTGGTCTGCTGGTGCCCGAACAGCACGCCCCGCCCGCGCTGTGCGCGCAGGTAGGCGAACAGCGAGCGGGTTTCCGGGGTCGCCTTCTCGTCGACCACCCGCACGTCGACGGGCCGGTCGCCGTGCGCGGAGGCGGTGGTGGGCGCCGCCACCGCCAGCGCGGCGGTGACGGCGACGACCAAGGCGACGAGGCGCCTCACCGGCGGGTCCACTTCTGGTTGGCCTGCCCGTTGCAGTACCAGGAGTTGACACGAGTCCCGTTGGTCGTGCCTTGGCCGTCCGCGTCCAGGCACAGGCCGGTCTGGTTGTGGCGGATCGAGCCGTCCGAGGCCGGCGTCCACTTCTGGTTGGCGCCGCCGTTGCAGTCCCAGATCTGCGCCTGGGTCCCTGCGGCGGAGTTCGGCGCCAAGTCGAGGCACTTGCCGTTGTAGACGCGCAGCTCCGAGGCGCTCGTGGCGGTCCAGCGCTGATTCGCGCCGCCGTTGCAGTCCCACAGCCGGATCAGCGCCCCGTTGGTCTGGCTGGCGCCGGAGACGTCCAGGCAGCGGCCGGACTGCTGCCCGACGAAAGCGTTGCCGGTCGTGGGGGTGCCGGAGGTGAGTGCCGCGGTCAGGACCGGGTACCAGCGCGCCTCGATCTTGCGGATGCCCGAGTCGTTGGGGTGCACGCCGTCGCCGGTGTCGGTGGAGGTGTTGAAGCCGCTCCACTGGTCCACCACGGTGATCGGCGACTGGGACGTCGTGTTCGCCCTCGCCCAGCCGGGGATGGCGTTGTTGAGGTCGACCACGCGCTGGTAGCAGGCCGAGCAGTTGGCCGGGGTCATCGGCAGGATCTGCGCGACGAGGACCTTCATCGACGGGTTGCTCGCGCGCATCTGCCCGAGCAGCTTGGTATAGGCGCCCAGGATGGTGCTCGCGGGAATGTTGCTCCATACGTCGTTGGTGCCCAGATGCATCAGCACCACGTCGGGTCGGGTCGCCGACAACCAGCCCGGGAGCTGGTTCTGGTCCGCGATCCGGGTGGCGAGGAACCCTCCGTGCCCCTCGTTCTCCCCGTCGTAGGCGAACCCGCAGCCCGGCGCGGGCAGCGTGCCGACGAAGTCGACGTCGGTGTAGCCGGTGTTGCGCAGGTGCTGCCACAGCAGGGCGCGCCAACAGCCCGGCGACCCGGTGATCGAGTCACCCAGGGCCATGATCCTCGTCGGCGAGGCCGTCGACGCCTGCGGGACCATCAGGGACAACGCGGCCAGCACCGCGACCAGCACACTGCTCACCAACGAGCGTGTTCTCATGGCAGACCTTCCGAGCGAAGCGATGATCTTGTTCGTCGTCCGGGGACGTCCGGGCGGCGGTTACCTCAGGTTGGGCAGCTCGTCGCGGGTGACGACGTAGCTGTGGTTGTAGACCTTCCGCAGGTGGCTGATCGAGTTGCTGACGGTGAGGTGGTTGCCGTGCCAGGTGCCGAACAGCACCCAGCGGGTGCCGGTGGAGACGAGCCGGTCGGGGTCGGGGATGGGGCCGTTCTCGTGCAGCGCGATCGGCACGGACGTTCCGACGATGGTGCGCACGGCGTTGTACATGGCGTTCTGCGGGTCGTAGTTGCCGTCACCGGCGTAGGTGTCGGCGCCGCCGATGTCCACGACGGGCTTCCCGGGGTAGAACGACGCCTGCGGCTGGCCGTTGTAGCCGTGCAGCCACACCAGGTTGTTCAGCCCCTTCACGCGGGTGAAGTAGTCGAACGTGAAGTTCCACAACCGGTTGTACTGGCCGCCGCCCTCCTTGCTCCACCAGAACCACGTGCCGCCGGCCTCGTGGAACGGCCGCCAGATCACCGCCGCGCCCGCGTCCTCCAGCTGCTGGAGCATGGCCGCCGACTGGTCGAGCCGGTCGGTGAACGAGCGGTGCTCGGCCGTGCCCGGCGTCAGCACGGCGTTGATCGACACCTGCATCTGCGTGCCCTCGTAGGTGTCGGGCTTGGTCGGCGCGCCCATGTGGTAGCCGATCATCGGGATGCCGCCGGCCTGCCACCACGCGATGGCGCGCGGCGCGAGGTCCTTGGAGTCGCCGAAGTCCAGCGCGCGGATCGCCGGGTACTTGCCCGTGTTGGTGCGGATGTGGTTGATCTCGTGGTCCGGGCCGCCGATCCAGGTCGACTCCTGCTGGCCGGAGATGATGTGGTTGCCGTACTGCGAGTACAGGTAGCAGAGCAGCTTGCGCGCCTGCGGCGTGGGGTTGGGCGTCACCGGGTCGACCGAGCAGGCCGGGTCGGGGCCCGGACCGGTGCCGGCGCGGAACTGCTGGTTGGCTTGGCCGTTGCAGTTCCAGGTGTTCACGGCGGTCCCGTTCGCGGTGGCCTGGTTGTCGACGTCCAGGCACAGGCCGGACTGGGTGGCGGTGATGCTGCCGTTCGGGTTGAGCCGGAACTTCTGGTTCGCGCCGCCGTTGCAGTCCCAGGTCGCCAGGCGGGTGCCGGCGGTGGTGCTGCCGTTGGGCACGTCCAGGCACTTGGAGCCGTTGAAGACCCGTAGTTCGCCGGAGGAGGAGAACTCCCAGCCCTGGTTGGCGCCGCCGGTGCAGTCCCAGATCCGCACCGGCGCGCCGTTGGCGGTGGAGTTGCCCGTGACGTCCAGGCAGCGGCCGGACCCGACGCCCACCAGCGGAGCGGGAGCGGCCTGCGCGGGGGTGGTCGCCATCATCAGCGCCGGGGCGGTCAGCGCCAGGGTGAGCAGGGCTCTGCCCAGGCGTGGTGGTGTACGCATCCGATCTCCTTTGATCATCGCGGACGAGGCGGAGCAGGAGCAGTCCAGAGATTGTTAGGTTCGTGACGAAACAAAGTCAAGCCTTCGAGTCCCACCGAGACGCCACCCTTGACTTCGTTTCACCGGAAACTTAACAATGATTCGACCAGGTCGACCGCGCTCATCGACGAGACAAGGCGGTTCGGATGGCACACCGCAGCTCATCGAGGGTGGCGGCGGTCTTCGTCGCCCTGCTCGCCTGCCTGGTGGCGCCGATGGCCACCCCCATGGCCCACGCCGCGTCATTGCATGAGGTCGGGGACTTCGGCGATAACCCGAGCGGGATCAGGATGTTCGTGTACGTGCCGGACAACGTGGCGGCCAGACTCGCCGTGGTGGTCGGCGTCCACTCGTGCCACGGCAGCGCGCAGGACTTCCACGCCGGCACGCAGTACGCCTCACTGGCCGACCGGTACGGACTCATTGTGGTCCACCCGTCGGCCGTCGGCTCCGACAGCTGCTGGGACGTCCACTCCCCCACCGTGATCAAGCACAACGGCCGCGGCGACGCCCAGGGCATCGTCTCGATGGTCGAGTACGTGCAGCAGCGCTACAACGGCGACCCGGGCCGCACGTTCGTCACCGGCCACTCCTCGGGCGGCACGATGACCAACGTCCTGCTCGGCTCCTACCCGGACGTGTTCCAGGCCGGCGCGTCGTTCGCGGGCGTGCCCTTCGGCTGCTTCGCCGGGTCGAACCCCTGGCACACCGACTGCGCCGAGGGCCGCGTCAACAGGACCCCGCAGCAGTGGGACGACCTGGTGCGCGACGCCTACCCCGGCTACAGCGGACGGCGCCCGAGGGTGCAGCTGTGGCACGGCACCGAGGACAACGTGCTGCGCTTCGCCAACTTCGGCAAGGCGATCGAGCAGTGGACCAACGTCCACGGCGTGAGCACGACGCCGACCTCCACCGAGTACAACACCCAGCGCAGCACCTGGACCCGCACCCGCTACGGCTCCCGGGTCGGGGCGATCAAGGAGCAGGGGCAGCCGCACAACCTCCGGATCCTCGCCGACGAGGTGCTCCGCTTCTTCGACCAGCAGACGGGCGGCGGCACCTCACTGGTCGGCGCGCAGTCCGGCCGATGTCTCGACGTCGCGTCGGCCAGCCGCGCCAACGGCGCCGCGGTGCATCTGTGAGACCGCAACGGCGTCGCCAACCAGCAGTGGACTTCCACGGCGAGCGGTGAACTGCCGGTCTACGGCGACAAGTGCCTCGACGCCACCGGTCAGGACACGGCCGTCCAGATCTGGTACTGCAACGGGCAGACCAGCCAGAGGTGGGTCCGGCGCTGAGGGCAGCGGGAATCGCCGAACCTCGCGGACGGTCGCCGCTCCCGTTCTTCTCGCGGTCGTCAGCGCGGCGGTCGTCAGCGCGGCGGTCGTCAGCGCGGCGGTCGTCAGCGCGGCGGTCGTCAGCGCGGCGGTCGCCCGGCGCCCTTCAGACCGCGCCGGTGATCGTCTTCCTGATGGCGAGGGCGGCTGCCGAGCGGGCCCACTCGCCGAAGTCGAACGACCGCACGTCGAGGTCGATCAGCGCGAGGTCGTCCTCGTAGGTGTCCTCGATGCCCTTGCGCACCACCGGCGCGGTCAGCTCGTAGAGCGGCAGCCCCTCACCGGTGAGCAGGATCTTCTGCGGGTCCAGGAAGTTGGCCGCGGTGCCGATGAGCACGCCGAGCGCGTAACCGGAGCGCTCGAACACCTCCCTGGCCCGCTCATCACCGGCGCGGACCCGTTCGACCGCCTCGTCGTAGGTCGGGGAGCCGTCGAGCTGCCGGAGGATCACGTGCGTCATGAGGAAGCTGGAGGCGCAACCCCGGTGGCCGTAGCCGCAGTGCGGGCCGTCGGGGTCGACGCGGATGTGGCTGAACCGGGGAGGCAGGCCGTGCGCGCCCTCGACCAGCTTGCCGTCGACGACCAGGCCGGTGCCGACCCCCGCGCCGATGGTGATGACCACCATGGACGTCGTCCCGGCGCCGGCGCCGAACCAGTGCTCGGCCGCCGTGAGCGCCTGCACGTCGTTGTCCACGGCGGTGACCACGCCCGTCACCTCGGTCAGCCGCGGCCCCAGCGGCACGTCGGTCCAGTCCAGGAAACCGGCCTGGGCGACCACGCCCGCCCGCACGACACCGCCGAGGATCACCCCCAGCCCGGTCAGCCCGGGGAACCGCGCCGCCACCTCGGTGATCGCGTCGACCACCTCGTCGGGGTCGCGGCCGGGCAGCGGCTGCTCGACCTCGTCCACCACCGTCGCGGTCAGGTCGGTCACCACGGCGAACAACCGGTCGGCGGTGAGCTTGACCCCGAGGAACCGGTGCGACGCGCCGTGCACGTGCAGCATCTCCGAGGGCCTGCCGGTGGTGGAGCGCAGCTCCGTGGCCCCCTCCACCAGCAGCCCTTGCGTCACCAGGGACTTGGTCACGCGGGACAGCGTGGGCCGGGACAGCCGCAGCCGGTCGGCGAGTTCGCTGCGCGACCTGGTGCCGTGGACGAGCAGCTCCAGCAGCACGCCGCGTCCCGCCTCGGTGAGGTGTGGCCAGGACGGTGCGGTGCGGACACGACTCCCCCGGGACACCCCCCGAAGATACCTCCCCGTGCCGGGTGTCCCACGCCACCACACGACCGTTCACAGTCGGCACGATCCGCGCCAGCCACAAACGGTCGCCGAGGTGTCGGGCGTCAACCCTCTTGAGAGGCCTGTCCAGTTGCCATAGCCCAACAGGTGCAGACGCGCCTCGCCGCACACGTGCCCCTCCCGGTCACACAGACCCAGCGGCGCCAGGTGCGCGAGGGCGGGCCGGAACCCGATGCACCGGCTGACGGTGTCGGCGGCGGCCAGGACCTGGCGATCCATCAGCTGGGCGGTCACCGCGCTGACCGGCTTCGGCCTGGACTCCGTCATCGAGGTCGCCTCGGCCACCGCGGTGGCCTGGCAGTTCTCCGGCGCCGACCCCGACAAGCGCGAACGGACGGCGTTGAAGGTCATCGCCGTGTCGTTCTTCGCCCTGGCCGCCTACGTCACCGTCGAATCCGTGCACTCCCTGCTCGGCACGGCCGAAGCCGGACACTCCACCGCGGGCATCGTGCTCGCGGCGGTGTCACTGCTGGTCATACCTCATACCGTTCCTGTCGACCGCACAACGCCGCACCGGACGCGAACTGGGCTCGGCCAACGCCGTCGCCGACTCCAAACAGACCATGCCGTGCACCTACCTCTCCGGCGCACTGCTCGTCGGCCTGCTCATCAACTCACTGTTCGGCTGGTCCTGGGCCGAGTCGATCGTCGCCCTGCTCATCGCCGCCGTCGCGGTCAAGGAAGGACGCCAGGCCTGGCGCGGCGAGCACTGCTGCTGAGATCGGCAATTCCGAACGGCGTCGACCCGGAATCCTCGAGGCCGTCACATCGGGACGTCCCGCGACTCGGACTCGATCATTGACGACTCGGGCACCGTGGCCGCCACGACCTGGTCCATGTCGGGGTACAGGTCGAACCCCGACCGGGTTGGCGACCTCCCGCTGGCCCAGCAGTACACGGTCTCGTCGTCAGAACCGGCCTGACCGCAGCCGACCCGCGTAGTCCACGAGCGTCATGTGATCGGTCGGGTATCGCGCCGCCCACGCGGCGGCCCCTGCCTCGGCAGCGTCGATCAGCACTGCGGCCCGCCCGGGCTGGGAGGCGAGGAGATAGCTTTCGGCGAGGAGGAGCATCGCCGATGCGGTGGTCGGGTGATCGCCGAGCACGCGCTCGGCCCGCCGGACGTTCTCCTGCTGCCGTGCCAGCGACTCGAACTGCCGGCTCCTCGCCCACAAGCGCAGCGCCCGGTCGGTGCGGAGCGCGAGGTCACGCGCGTGGTCGGGTACGACGAGCAGAGCCGCTGCCAGGGTGCTGCCCGCGCCGACGAGCGCGATGAACGGGCCGACGGTGACGTGGACGTCGATGCCGGGTTCGGCGCCGATGGAGTTGATGTCGAGCAATGCCCAGGCGCCGGCGAACAACGCAGCTCCGATGAGCACGTTGCGGTGCACCGGCCGTGCCCGGTACCGGATCAGCACGAACGCCACCACCGCGACGGCGATACCGGCGACCGCCGCCGTGAGCGCGTCGCCGCCGGCCAGGTGGTACCGGTCGCCCACGGTCGGGTTCCGGCCCGTTCGCGGACCGAACCCGACCGTGGGGTCGTCCACTCCCGGCCCGCCCGCCCACGGGATCACAGCACCGATGATCAGCAGCACCGCACCGAACACGGTCAGCGCGGCCACCGCGTTTTTCCGTCGGCTCACCAGGCACCCACCGTGGAACTGGCCCAGGTCTGGTAGAGAAGGATGCCCAGGGTGGGCGCGAGCGGCACGGCCAGCGGGGACAGCACGAGCGTCCCGATCGCCGCCCACCTGGTCGTGCGCAGCGCGCGGGCGACCATGACGAGCAAGCCCGGTCCGAGCAGCGCCAGGGTGATCGACGAGAGCAGGACCCGGGTCGGGCTGTCGCCCGCGACCGGGAAGAGGAACCCGAGCCACGAGTCGTGGACGAGCCACCCGACGCCGCGCACCAGCGTGAGCAGCACGTTGAAGAGAATCACCAGCGGGACGGAGACGAGCAACAGCAGCACCAGGTCGTCGTACTTCGGAGGTGTGCGACCTGCCTCGAAAGTGGCCTGGGCGAGTCGTTCGCGCTGTTCGTCGGTCAACCCGTCGTCCATCGACTCGGCTCCTCGAATCGTCGGCGCGCCCGCTCACGGCCCCGGTAGGTGACGATCCAGAGCACCGCACCCGCGAGCGACAACAGAAGCCGCCCCCAGCCCGCGGTGACAGGTTCGACATCAGGACCGACGGCCAGTCGGGTGGCGCCGCCCAGCGGTGTCGACACGGTGTACTCACCCGCGGGTATCTCCGCGGCCAGGATCGTCGCGGCGCTCCACCGGCCGTGCTCGTCGGAACGCAGGTAGGTGCGGGAGGCCCGCTCCAGCCGGGCGGGGTGGGGATTGAGGGTGACCGGCGGGTCGATGGCCACCACCACACCGGTGTCCCTGAGCGCGTGCAGCCCTTCCAGAGCGGTGTCGACCAGGTACGACGCCTCGGCGCCGATCCGGCGTTCCACCCAGAGAAGCCGGACGCCGCTTTCCGGGACCACGAGCCGCGCCGGAGCCGAGGAGTCCACCCGGAGGTAGTCGGCGACGGCTCCGGAAAGCCGGGTGTGAGCATCGAACAGGGGCGCTGGTACGGACAGGAACCCGCCGAGCCACAGCGCGACGGCGAGGGTGAAGCACCACCGGGGTGGTCCGGTGGCGATGAAGGCCCTGGCGACGGACACCCGGTTGCGCCTCTCGAGCGTGACGGTCGGAGCGGCCGGAAGGTCGTCCGGGCCTGGCGCCCTCACAAGACCGCACGTGTGCGACGACCACAACGCAGGATTGCGGGGTGGCCGGTTCACGTTAGTCACGTGGTGATCGAGGTGGTGAGCCACCGACGGAAGCCGGGGCCCGTGGACCGAAGTGCCACCACCGAAGCCCCGGGTACCCGATCAATCCGTTCGGGAGACAAAGCAGCCGCTACCACCATGCAATGAACAGCCGTCCTCCGTACTCCTTCCGGGTGTACGCCGGCTCCCGCTTCGGTCACCGTCGGGCGCCAGCGGCGGTGATGCCGTCGAGCAGTCGGTGCAGCCCCCAGAGGTACTGGTCGGTGGAGATGTGGTCGGCCATGGTGGTGGCCGCCGCGGCCGACAGCGGGTAGCGGTCGGCGGGGATGGCGGAGAAGGCACCCCGCCTGCGGGTGATCCGATCCGCCTCCGGCGGCAGCGGTCCGTGGCCGTCGACGTCGGCTATCTCCAGGGCGATCGAGCCGAGCACGTGGACGACGACCAGGTAGGAGGCACGCGCGGCGTCGGCGGGGTCGAGTCCGGCGTCGGCGAGGACTTCGAGGAGCCGTTCGTTCAACGCCAGGGCATGGGGGCCGTCCAACGGCCCTCCGATCAGCAGGGGCACGGCGCCCGGGTGCGCCGAGATCCGCTGCCTGAGCTCCAGTGCCAGTGCCTCCACCCGCAGCCGCCACGGCTGGGAGCGGTCGGCGAACACGTCGTGGTCGACCTCGCCGAGCAGGCGGTCGACGATCGCCTTGACCACGGCGGCCTTGTCCGGGAAGTACGTGTACACCGCGTTGGGGGCGACCTCGACCCTGGCGGCGATGCCCCGCACGGACGCCGCAGCGGGTCCTCCCTCGTCGAGCAGGTCCAGTGCGGCGTCGAGGATCTCGTCCTCGGTGAGCGCCCGCCGGGGGCCGCGACGGCCTCTCTTGACTGACACGGCCATGAGCGTGCGTGCCCTTCCCTTGACTTCGGTCCGGACCAGGAACAGGATTTGTACAGCGTACAAAATACCGCTCCCGTTCGGGAAGTCGACGACGCCGGGAATATCCGGCGGCGCCCACGTCGCGCCCGCACGTCCTTCCCGCCACGACGACCTCGTCGGGCGACAGCACACTCTCCCGTGAGGAGATCCGATGACGCCCGGTGCCCGGACACCGCCCGCACCACGGCAGACCGGGGATGGCTCCATCGCCGCCGCGCCCGTGACGGCGGCGACCCGCTCGATCCGTAACGCCGCGATCGCGGCGGGGACAGGCCTGCTGCTGATGGCGGCTCTGGCCGGCTTCGCGAAGGTGTTCGTCCTCGACGGGCTGCTGACGCGCGGGGACGCGGGACGGACGGCGGCGGGCATCACGGAGTCCGGCACCCTGTTCCGGCTCGGTGTGACGAGCCTGTTCCTGGTCGTCGCGCTCGACGTGGTCGTGGCCTGGGGGCTGTACCGGGTGTTGAGCGCGGTGGACCGGAACACCTCGATGGTCGCGGCGGCGTTCAGGCTCGTGTACGCGGGTGTCTTCATGGTCGCGATCGCCCGGCTGCTGGGGGCGGTGCGCCTGCTCGGCGACGGCGACCACCTCGGGGTGTTGAGCGTGGATCAGCGCAACGCCCAGGTGATGCTGGAGGTCGACGCGTTCTACGACCTCTGGGCGGTCGCACTCGTCCTGTTCGGCGCGCACCTGGTCGTGGTCGGCTACCTGGCGCACCGCTCGGGCTTCATGCCGAAGGTCCTCGGCGCGCTGGTGGTCATCGCGGGACTCGGCTACCTGGTCGACAGCTTCGGCGTGATGCTCACCCCACACCCCTGGCCCGACATCGCCACCTACACGTTCGTCGGCGAGTTCCTGCTGGCGCTGTGGCTGGTGATCCGAGGTCGCCGCCTCACCGCGGGCGCACTTCGGCGGCGCGAAGACCCGGTCACCACCGCGCGATGACCGCGACCCGACGTGACGACCGCTTCGACCCCTACGACCGGACATGAGGCCACCCCGATGTCAGCACCGGAAAGAGCGCACCCGCCCACCACCACCGCCCCGACGACACAGCGAGCCGGGCCGACGACGGCGTCCACCAGGAAGACCGCCGCGCTCGTCGGACTGCTCTTCCTCACCGCCACCGTCGCGTTCATCTTCGCCGACACGCTCAACTCCGGTGTCCTGGACCGGCCCGACTTCCTGGCCGGCGCGTCCGCGCAGACCACCGCGCTGGCCACCGGCGCGATCCTGCTGGCGGGCCAGTTCGGGGTCGTGGGGATCGCCGTCCTGCTGTACCCCCTGCTCAAGCGGCACGGGGAGTCCCTGGCCCTCGCGCACGTGGGTTTCCGCGTCGCCGAACTCGCGGCGAGCCTGTTCTACCTGGCGATCCCGCTGCTGGTGATCGAACTCGGCGCCGGGCTGCGCGACGGCACGGTCGACACGTCCGTCACGACGGGCCTCGAAGCGCTGCTGCGGGCGCAGTACGGCGTGGCCATCCTGATGATCTACCTCGTCACCACCGCCGCCGGCATGTGCATGACCACCCTGCTGTACCGGTCGAGACTGGTCCCCCGGTGGATCGTGCTGTTCGGCGTCATCGGCTATCCGGCGTTGCTGGCGGGGTGCGTGCTGGACGTGTTCGGCGTCCTCGACGTGACCGCGGGCGTCGGGATGATCGCGTTGGTCCCCGGCGGCCTGTTCGAGTTGATCCTCCCGATCTGGCTGTTCACCAAGGGCTTCACCTTCCCCGATCGCGACCGGGCGGACTTCGGGTCATGAGCGGGTGGACGTTCGACGACATCCCCGACCAGACCGGCCGCACGGCGGTCGTCACCGGCGCCAACACCGGCATCGGCTTCGAGACGGCGCGGATGCTCACCCGCAAAGGCGCCGACGTGGTGCTGGCCTGCCGCAACCCGGACAAAGGACATGCGGCCGTGCGGGCCATCCGCGCCGACGCCCCTTCGGGAACCGTGAGGTTCGCGCTGCTGGACCTGGCCGACCTCGACTCCGTTGCCGCGTTCGCCGACGCGTTCCGGGCGGGCGACGACAGGCTCGACCTCCTCGTGGACAACGCGGGCGTCATGGTGCCGCCGCCCACCCGCACGAAACAGGGCTTCGAGCTGCAGTTCGGGACCAACCACCTCGGTCACTTCGCCCTCACCGCACAGTTGTTCCCACTCCTGGAACGGACACCGGGATCGCGGGTCGTCGTGGTCTCCAGCATGACGCAGAACACCGCGCTGATCGACTTCGACGACCTCGACTGGAAGCGCCGCCGGTACGAGGCCGGCAAGGCCTACGGGCAGAGCAAGCTCGCGAACATGCTGTTCGCGCTCGAACTGCACCGCCGCACCGGGGCCGGACACCCGCGGGTGACGGCCGCCCACCCCGGCTGGACCGCGACCGACCTCGGACGCACCGCGGGGGCCTTGGCCCGGTTCGTCAGCCCACTGGTCGGGATGAAGCCGCACGACGGCGCACTGCCCACGCTCCGCGCCGCCACCGACCCGGACGCCGAAAGCGGCAGCTACTGGGGCCCGACCCGCTTCTTCGAGCTCAAAGGCCCTCCCGCCCGCGCCCGGATCTCCGCACGCGCGAAGGACACCGCCGCGGCCCGGCGACTCTGGGACGACAGCGAGAAGCTCACCGGTGTCACGTTCGCCTTCACCCCACCCGGTGACGCTCCGGCCCGAGGACCGGCGTAGCGGACCGACCCCAACGTCAAGCAATGCCCAAGTCCACCACCGGGAAGCGTGCCAGCACACATACCGGCGCTCCGGACGATTCCGATCGCACGCGAGCGATCATCCCTGGAACCATGAAGGGACAGCGATGCCGACCTGGATCTACGCAGTCGTCTTCTGCGCAGTCGTATTGCTCGTGGGATACCTGGTCGACCGGCGTTCCCGCGCCCAACGGGCAGGATTGGACGTGCCCGCCGACACCAGGGGGCGATCGGGCGCCGACACGACTTCCCGGGCACGACTCGGCCCGCACGGGGCCGGCGGCGCCGATGGTGTCACCAATGGCTCCTACGGCGGTAACGACAGCAACGGCTGACCGGTCCTCCACCGCGCTGGTCCTCCACCGCGGTCGGGGCCCGCCGGCCCGATCGACCCGCCATCGCGACCGCGTACCAGCGACGTCCTTGCACGCTTCCGGCAGTCCCGCCGACCACGGACGCCGTTCAGGGCCGCCGCGCCACCGCCGTCCGGTGAGCGGGTCGACATCACGACCACGCCCTGGCTGCCCTACACCGGCAGCCCCACCACGGCGCGTTCTCGTCGACTCCGGCAGCGGCCCCGGCCGGGCGGCCCCGGACGTGTTCCCGGACACCGGTCGGACGGTGGTCGTCCTCGGCAACCGCGACACGAGCACCCGGCCGATCGTGGCATTGGGGCGACAGTCGGTCACCTCAGGGTGAGGCGGGCGGCTTCGACCACATCCGCCGAACGCCGCCCCACCTGCGGAGGCATGCGTTCGGGTGGCATTCGCCGTCGTCCGCTGATGCGCGGAGCGCGCGGCAGCCAGGCGCTGTAGTGACGGTACGGTGGACCAGTCCGCTTCGTCCGAGAGCAGACCGCGCGGTCCCGGCTCGGAACTGTCCCTGCCGGTCCGGTCCCACCACGACGTGGTGCTGCTGTGCCCCGCCGGCCGGTTGGACCTGTCGACCTACGCACGGTTGCGCGACGGTCTGCTCAAGCACATGATCGAGCAGCCGCAGGCGCTGATCGTCGTCCTCGGTCCCGGGTTCGAGATCGGCAGCGGTTCCATGACCAGCGTGTTCGTATCGGTGTGGACGCGCTGTCAGAGCTGGTCGAGCACCCCGCTGCTGCTCGCCGCCACGACCGCCGGCCACCGCCGCATGCTCGCCCGCAACGGCATCCCCCGGTTCCTGCCCTGCCACGACGGGGTGCCCGCGGCGCTGGACGCCGTCGGCGACCCGCCGCCGCGGCAACGGGACCAGGCGCTGCTCCCCCTCGACACCGACACCGACCACCTGGCCCGCGACTTCACCCGACGCACCTGCCGCGCGTGGGAGGGCCTGCACGAGGTCACCCCAAGCACGGCACTGCTGGCCGGTGAGCTGGCCGGGTTGGCCCGATCGACCGCGATTCCCGGCACCGTGCTGATCCTGCTGCTGGAACGCCGTCCCGAGCACCTGGCCGTCGCCGTCCGCTACTTCGGCGCCGCCCGTCCCGCCACCGCGCCCGACCTGACCAGGACGCGCCGGCTGAGCACGGCCTCCGGCACCGTCCACACGCCCGACGGACACGTCCTCTGGGCCACCGTCAGCCTCAACCGCCCCCCACGCCGCCCGGACCGGGGCCACTGACGACGGCGGGACGCGGACGCGGCCCGGCTCCCACCGGATGCCCACAATTCGCCCACAACCCGGGCGCAGGGTCACCGCATGAACCCATCCACGCGCACTGTGGCGATCGCGTTGGCCACGACCGCCGTCGCCGTTCTCGGCGGCCTGTCCTCGCCGGCCGTCGCCGCCGCACAGCCGATCGGCGTCCAGGCACTGGACGAACTGGTCGGCAGCGGCCGGGGCACGGTGTTCCGGGCCGCGAGCACGGTCGGCGCGCCGCTGCTCGCCCGCTTCGACTACCACTTCACGGGCGGCGACCACCACATCCGGCAGGTGGCGGCGATGCCGCTGCCGCAACAGCTGGCGGTGCAGGTCTCGTTCGCCGACGCGAACAGCGACGACAACTTCGACTACCGCCTCGCCCACGAGCGGGTCGATCCGACCGGGATCTCGCAGCACTCGTTCCACGGCAACTGCAGGGGCGAGTGCTCGGTGCCCCTCTTCACCCGCCCGAGCGGGAGCTTCCTGTTCGTGCTCACCGGCTTCCGCGTCGCGTTCGACAACGGCGACCACCACCTGGACAAGATCGGGATCACCGAGAGCGGCGGTTTCCTGGTGACGGCGTTCCGGGACCGGAACGGGGACGACCCCTTCACCTACGACGTCGACTACGCGTGGGTGCCGACCAGTCGGCTCCGCAGCACCCTGGCGACGGGCCTGGTGCGTGACAGCGGCACCGCCACGCTGCCCGCGAACGCCGGGCCGAAGGTGATCCAGGGCTTCGTCATGGACAACACGGGCACCGGTTCGGCCGGCGACGACCACATCCGCGACCTGGGTGTCGTGGCCGACGCCGGCTCGATCCGACTCCGGTACGGCGACAACGACCCCACCGACTCCGCGGACTGGTCGTTCCAGGTCCGGTCCGCGGTCGTGAGCTGACCGAAAGGGGTATCCGCGGCGGGCACGGCGGCTCTTCACAGGGGTGTGCGCCCCTTCCGCGGAGGTCCGCCGTGCCCCTCTCGTTCAGGATCCTCGGTCCGCTGGAGGTGCTGGCCGACGAACGGCCGGTGGCGCTGGGCGGGCCGCAGCAGCGGGGGTTGCTCGCCCTGCTGCTGCTCGACGCGAACCGGGCGGTGTCGCAGGAACGGCTGGTGACCGACCTGTGGGGCGATGACGCGCCGTCGGCGGCACGGCGGCTGCTGCACGGGTGCGTGTCGGGGTTGCGGCGGGTGCTGCCCGCAGGCCGGCTGCTCACCCGGGCGCCCGGCTACCTGCTGCGGGTGGCCCCCGGCGAGTTGGACGCCGACGTGTTCGAGGAGTTGGCGGGCGCGGACCGGCTGCGTGCGGCGCTCGGGCTGTGGCGGGGGCCCGCGTTGCACGACGTGCCGCTGGACTCGTGCCGGACCGCTGCGGACCGGCTGGACGAACGGCGGCTCGCCGTGCTGGAACGGCGGGTCGACGCGGACCTGGGACTCGGGCGGTTCGCCGAGCTCGTCGCCGAGCTGACCGCGCTGGTGCGGGAGCACCCGTTGCGGGAGCGGCTGTGGGCGCAGTTGATGCTCGCGCTGTACGGGGCGGGCAGGCAGGGCGAGGCGCTGGCCGCGTTCCGGCGGCTGCGCGCCACTCTCGTCGAGCAGCTCGGGATAGAGCCCAGCGCGGTGCCGAGGCAGGTGGAGCACGCCGTGCTCGCCGGCGGTGACGCCCTCGCCGCCTACCGGCAACACCTCGGCGACGACACCCCGCCGTCACCCGCACCGACGACTCCCCTGCCCGCGCAACTGCCCGCGGCGATCTCGGCGTCCGCCTTCACGGGACGAGCACGCGACCTGGAACGGCTCGACGCGCTCCTCGCCGGCGCGACGGACTCGACGGCCGTCGCGGTGGTCGCCGGGCCGGCCGGGGTCGGCAAGACCACGCTCGCGGTGCACTGGGCGAACCGGGTCCGGACGTCGTTCGACGGCGGGCAGTTGCACGTGGACCTGCGCGGGCACGCCCCCACGCCGCCGGTGCGGCCGATCGCGGCCCTGTCGGGTTTCCTCTCGGCGCTGGGCGTGCCCGCCGGGCAGGTGCCACCGGACCCGGACCGGGCAGCCGCCCTCTACCGCACGCTGGTGGCCGACCGGCGGGTGCTCGTGCTGCTGGACGACGCCCGCGACGTCGACCAGGTCCGTCCGCTGCTGCCGGGCGGTCCCGGCTCGGTGGTGATCGTGACCAGCCGGTACGGCCTCGGCGGCCTAGTCGCCCGCGACGGCGCCGAGCACCTGGCGCTCGGAGTGCTCACGCCCGACGAGGCGCACGCGCTGCTCACCAGGACATTGGGGCCGGCGCGGGTCGCGGCCGAGACCGGCGCGGTGGGCGAGCTCGCGCGGTTGTGCGGGTTCCTGCCGTTGGCGCTGAGGATCGCCGCCGCCAACCTGACCCTGCACCCGGACCGGACCGTCGCCGCGCACGTCGCGGAACTCGCCGCGGACGACCGGCTCGACCGGCTCGCGGTCGTCGGGGACGACGAGACGGCCGTCCGGGTCGCGTTCGACCACTCCTGCGCGGCCCTGGCAGCGCAGCCGGCCCGGCTGTTCCGGCTGCTCGGCCTCGTGCCCGGAGCCGACTTCGGCGTCGGCGCGGCGGCGGCGCTGGCCGACGCGGACGCCGGACCGACGACGTCCGCGCTGGAACTGCTGGTCGACGCGCACCTGCTCGTCCGCCCCGCTCCCGGCCGGTACGCCTTCCACGACCTGCTCCGGCTGTACGCCGCCGAGCTGGGCGCGCGGGAGGCCGACCGGGCCGCGGCCACCGGCCGACTGCTCGACTGGTACCTGGGCGGCGTGGACGCCGGCGCCCGCAAGCTCTACCCGACGCGACTGCGACTGGCCGTGCCCGCGAGCCGTGTCGGCACGCCGGCCTTCGCCACCGGGACGGAGGCGCTGGCCTGGCTCGACGCCGAACGCGCGAACCTCGCCGCCGCCGCGCACGGCGAGTTCTCCTGGCTGCTGGCCGACTCGCTGCGCGGCTACTTCTGGCTGCGGATGTGCACGGTCGAGTGGCAGGCGATCGCGACCACCGCGCTCACCGCGGCGACGTCGGCGGGCGATCCGGTCGGCCGGGCCGCGGCGGAACTCTGCCTCGCCGACCTGCACCGACTGCACGGCCGCTACCGGGTCGCGATCGGGCAGTACACCCTGGCCGCCGAACACGCCCGGTCCGGCGGCTGGCTCGACGGGGCGACCGCCGCGCTGAGCAACCTGGGCACCGCGCACTTCTGGCTGGGCGAACTGCCCGAGGCCGCGCGGCACTACCGGGCCGGCCTCGACGTCGCCATCCGCACCGGCCGCCCGGCGGGCGAGGCGAACACGCTGGGCAACCTCGGTCTCGTCTACGTGCTGCAAGGAGAACTCCAGCGGGCCGCCGAGCACCACGCCCGCGCGCTGGAGCTGAACCGCGCAGCGGGCTCACGCCACAACGAGGCGGTGAACCTGGCCAACCTCGGCGAGACGCACCACCTGCTCGGCCACCTGGACACCGCGCACGAGCACATCACCGCGGCCCTGACCCTGCACCGCGAGGTCGGCGACCGCGGCGCCGAGGCCGAATCGCTCCGCGTCCTCGCGGGCATCCGGCTGGACCAGGGCGAGCACGACAACGCGCTGGACCGTGCCGACGAGGCCGTCGCCCTGGCCGCCGACACCGGCCACCGCCCGGTCGAAGCCAACGCCCTGAACACCCGCGGCGCCGTGCACCTGCGCCTGGGCCACCCGGAGGCCGCCCTCGCCGACCACGAGCGCGCACTGCGGCTCGCCAGGGAAGCGGACACCCGCTACGCCGAGGTCGTGGCCCTCATCGGCCTGGCCTCCTGCCACCACCACCTCGGCAACCACACCCACGCGCGCACGCTGGCCGAGCACGCCCACGCCGAAGCCGACCGCGTCGGCTTCCGCGTCGTGGCGGCCCACGCCCTCACCGTCCTCCTGAAAGTCCACCTTGACACCGGCGACCTCGGCCGAGCCCTCACCTGCGGCCGACGCGCACTCGCCCTGCACCGCTCCACCGGCCACCGCCACGGCGAAGCGAGCACCGCCCTGCTGCTCGGCCACGCCCTCCAGGCCGACGGTCAACCCCACGCCGCCGGAACCGCGTGGCACTGCGCCGCGGCGTTGTTCACCGCCATCGGCACCCCGGAAACCGAACGCGCACTCCTCCACGGGGACCTCGACCCGAACGCACCTGGGAAATGAACGGGCAAGAGGTACTCCCCGATCCGGGTGCGCCCGGATCTCGTCGGTGACAACACCCCGCCATATCCGACCCCGAGGGGGTGGGGCTCGACCTGACCTTCCCCGCAACGCTGAACAGGCAGTACCGCGACAGGCTCGACACACCCGTCACGGACTTCAGGTCCCGGTCGCGGCCTGGTGGCGGGTCTCGGTGGCCTCGTCCGGCCTGCCCGCCCGGTCCAGGGCGATGGCGAGGTTGTTCAGCGTGGCGCGTCGGTTGGTCCGGCCGAGGCGGTGCGACGACTGCTCGAAGGCGTCCAACGCGGCGCGGAACGCCTCGATCGCTTCCTCATGGCGACCGAGGCCGGTGAGCACGGTGCCGAGGCTGTTACGGGCCAGGCCCGATCGCAGCAGGTCGCTGGTGTCGTAGAACAGCTCCGCCGCCTCAGCGAGGTCGGCGACGGCCTCGCCGGACCGGCCCGCGCTCCGCATCAGGAACGCGCGGTCGGTCAGCGCCAGGGCCAGCCCGTCGAAGCCGTCCGCGTGCCGCATGGCCGAGACGGCGTCGTCGAAGGCACCGACGGCCTCCGCCAGTCGGCCCTGACGTGCCAGGGACTGCGCCCGGTAGTGGAGGGCCGCGGCCCGTAACCCCGGGTCGAAGTTCACGGCCTCCACGTCGAGCATCCGACGGGCCAGCACCTCGTCCGCCCGGTCGGGCGATCGTTCGCCGGTCAGGGCGAAGGTCAGCTCCTCGCCCGCACGCTGCGCGGCCTTCGGGTCGGTGGACTCCCGGGCGGCGGCCATCGCCTCGGCGTAGGTCTTGAACGCGGTGTCGAACTTCCGCATCGTGTCCAGCAGCGTCCCCTCGTCGGTGCTGACCCGGCTCGCTTTCGCAGAGCTGTCCGCGTCCTCGAAGAACACCATGGCGCTCCGGTGCATGGCGTCCGTCGCCTCGCCGAAACGCCGGGCGGCGGCGAAGGCGAACGAGAGGGTCGACCACGCGTGCGACTCCTCCTCCTGAAAGTTCGCCGCGCGCAGCACCGCGACTGCTTCCCGCGCGATCTCGATGGCCTCATCCACCGCGTTGATCTCGCACAACGCGGTGGCCAGGCTGTCCAAGGCCCGGCCTTCGCCGAGTCGGTCACCGGACCGCCGGGCGGCCGTCACCGCCGCGTCGGCGACGGCGATCCACTCCGGGTACCGGTGCCGCAGGCCCAGGTAGTCGTCCACCGCCAAGGCCAGGGCGACCACCGCCTCGGGACGGTGGCCGGCGGCGTGGACGGCGGCCGTCAGGTTGGGGCGTTCGGCCTCCAGCCACGACATGGCGTCCTCCCGGGTCGCGAACGGGCCGGCCTCGCCGTCACCGGACGACACGCGAGTGGCAGCCTGCGTCGTGGTGAGGTAGTAGCCCAACAGCCGGTCCAGGGCCGCGCCGCGGTCGTCGGCCTCGGCGTTGCGTTCGCCCTGCTCCGCGGCGTAGATGCGGACCAGGTCGTGCATGCGCCACCGACCGGAGGCGGTGCCGTGCTCGATCAGGTGGGCCCGGGCAAGCTCCGTCGCGATCCGCCGGGCGGTGCGCTCGTCGACGTCGGAGAGCCGGGCGGCCGCAGGGGTGGAGACCTCCGGACCGGGATTGACCGCCAGCAACCGGAACACCTGGGCGTGCCGGGCGTCGAGGCGGTCGTAGGAGAGGTCGAAAGCGGCGCGCACCGCGCGGTCCTCGTAGCTCAGCTCGTCCAGCCGGGCGCGCTCGTCCTCCAGCGCGACGGCCATCTCGGCGAGCGACCAGGCCGGGTCGTCGGCAAGCAGCGCGGCCGCGATCCGCAGCGCCAGGGGCAGGTGGCCGCACAGGTGCGCCACGGTCGCGGCGTCCCGGGAGTGGTCGTCCACCCGGCGGTCGCCTCGCCCACGCGCCAGGCGCAGGGCGTCGCGCAGCACGCCCACGGACGCCTCGGGGGTCAGCACGTCGAGATCGACCAGCCGCGCGGCCAAGCCGCCCATCCGACGGCGGGAGGTCACCAGTGCGCGGGTGGACCCGTCCGTGGGCAGCAGTGGTCGCACGTGCGCCGCGTCCGCTGCGTTGTCCAGGACGACGAGCAGGCGCTTGTCCTGCGCGGCGTACGCGGCCAGCACCGAGGTGTACAGCCGGATCCGGTCCTGCACGTCCGGCGGGATGTTCGCCGGAGGTACGGCCAGCGAGCGCAGGAACCCCTCCAGCACCTGCCCCGGTTCCAGGCGGCGGGTCGGGTCCTGCCCGGACAGGTCCGCGAACAGCACCCCGCCCGGGAACCAGCCCGGGTTGCCGAGCGCCACGTGGGCCACCTGCTTGACCAGTTCGGATTTGCCCACGCCCGCCAGCCCGGACACGGCCTGCACCAGCACTCCCCCGGCCTCCGGGTCCAAGGCGCCCAGCACGTCTCGCAGCACGTCGTCCCGCCCCGCGAAGGCCACCGACCGGTCGGGCAGCCCGCCCAGCGCCGGGGTGATCTCCCGCGGGGACTCGATGACGACGTCCCGCCCCTGGACGACCGCGTTGAAGAACTGCCCGCCACTGATCTCGTTGTGCTGCACGTCCCCATGCTCTCGCGGCTGCCAAGGGCTACCCGGTCACCACGCCCGTCATCCGCCGTCACCGCGACGTCGAGACGGCGGGCGATGGCGTTGGCCCGGCACCCGCAGCAGCCGGGCCGGATGCCGAACCTGCCGGGCAGCGCCCTGCGATCGGTGCACCATGGCTTTATCAGTGCCCGTTTTCGGGCTTGCGCAGGTGAAAGCCAGTCGGTGCGCAGACTGCGCGGCCGCTTCCGCCTGACGGAGGGGCGGACGGCGGCTCCGTCGGCGGCGGTGATGGACTCGCAGTCCGTGCGCGCCGCCGAGACCGTCAGCCGGTCCACCCGCGGTTGGGACGGCGGGAAGAAGGTCAAGCCGCAAGCGGCACATCGTCGTGGACACCCTGGGGTTGCCGGTGGCCGTGTTGGTCACGCCCGCCTCGACGCAGGACCGGTCGCCGCCCGCAGCCTGCTGCGCCGGATGCGCGCCACCGCCGGGGAACGAATCGCGCTGGTGTGGGCCGACGGCGCCTGCACCGACCCCCTGCTCGACCGGGCGCGCAGGACACCGCCGCTGCGTCCGCGACTACGAACGACCCCGCCGGCCGCCGACTCACCCAACACCGATAGCTCGGAAACACCTACTTGCAGGCGATTTCGTGACGGAACGGAATAGCCGCCGGCCACCCGGCTCCACGACGCCGTCACCAACATCATGGCCCCGTACAACCAGTCGTCAGCGCGGCCGACCGAGTGCGATTGCCCTTCCGCCACCGCGTCCGACGCGAACAGAGTAGGTTCACGGCCCGTGACCCCCATCGAGGAGCTCCGGCGTCTCGCGCCGCCGCCGGCCGTCCCCGTTGCCGCCCCGCCGGTGGACCCCCCGCTCCCCGAGGACTACCGGTCGCTGGTCGAGACCTACGGGCTGGGCGAGTTCTGCGACCTGATCCGGCTCGAATCGGACGCGGACGACCTCCTGGACTACGAGCGCGAGGCCAGGGCCGACTACCCCGAGTACTACCCGTACCCCATCCACCCGGAGCCGGGCGGCCTTCCGCCGTGGGGCGCGACCAGCAACGGGGACCTGCTGTGCTGGCGCACCGAAGGCGAGCCGGACGCGTGGCCGGTCGTGGTGTGGGGCCTGCGAAGCGCCGAGTTCGAGGAGCATCCCGTCGGGGCGGCGGCATTCCTGGCCGGCTGGCTCGCGGGCAGGCTGAAGAGCGAGCTGCTGCCGGACGCGTTCCGCGCGCACAGCCAGTGGTTCGACCCGGTCGGTCCGCGGCGGTCCTTGCTGGCGGTCCGGCTGTCCCCGCACACGCAGTCGCTGGACATCCTGCGAGCCGCGTTGGGCGACACGACCGTACGCCGTTCGGTCGGCGACCAGCACGTCGTCGACGCCGGCGACTGGCGCGTGACCTACGACCCCCAGGGATTCGAGATCACGTACCCACCGGCCGACGTGAAACGGGTCCACGCCGTCGTGGCCCAGGCGGCGGCAGCCCTGGGCTGCGAGGTCCTGCCCCGGGACGTCTTCCAGCAGTGAACCCTTTTCATCATGTTTGGTGTGAGCTCCCCCGGTAGCCCGGTGGTTTTCCAGACATGGTCCGACAGGGCCTGGAGGGAGTCGTCCGTGACACGAACACCAGGGGGTGAAGATCCTGGAAGGCGCGTTGACACGGGCGGCCGGCGACGAACCGAAGCTCCAGGCGGTGCGCGAGTACCGCGACGAACTCGTCGCCCGACCAGGTTGAGCCAGAAGGCGCCGGTCGGGGTGAAGTGCAGGTGGAACCGGGGATAGCTGACGAGCCTGGTCCTGATCTCGGGTGTCTTGCGGGTGGCGTAGTTGCCGCAGTGAACTGCCCCGTCCCCACCCGGCCGCGGCGGCCGTGTCCACGGTGTCGTCCGTCGAACGCCGGAGCAGAAGCGCCGGTTACCGCGCCCGATGCCGCGATCGGCGTAGCCGCAGGGCCTCGCCGTCCCACAGCGCGTCCCTGAGCGAACCCCGCTGCTCGGGACGGTCGATGTCGATGCCCGCGTCGCGCAGGGCGTCGGCGGCCCGGGCGACCAGCGTGTCCGGGTCCTGCTCGATCTCGTCGGGGTCGCAGGCGAGGACGAGCAGCACGATGCGCGATTCACGGCCGAACCGGCCGGTGATCTCGATACCGAAGGGGCCTTCGAGTCCGGCTGCGCGCAGGGCATCGCGCGCGTCGGTGTGCAGTCGTGTGGCGGCGAGGTAGGACAGCACGGTGGGCCTGCTGATCGCGGATGCGGCCGCGCGGGCGATCTCGTTGGCACCGACACCGCGTGCATGGTCGAAGTCGATGGCGCGGAAGAGTGCGTCACGGGCGTTGATGAAGTCCTGCACGGCCTGCGGGGTGGCCTGATCGGCTGTCACACGGCGACCGTATGGTCAAAACATTGACCAGTCAAACTTTGACCACTGAGGTCACGTGGTCGCACCCGACTTATGGCGCACTCGTCCGTTGGTGGACACGAAACCGGTATGGGCATGCCGTTCAATCGGCGACGACACCGTTCCGAACACCAGATCGTCAACAGATAACTACATGTAGTCGCATGTAGCAAACTACCCACTTCGCTTTGCGTGCTCATCGAACACGAAGAGTGAGCAAGCCGGGTGGATCCTGGTCGGCTCGAGGTCAGCCACGGCCGCATCGACCGATCCGCGGCAGACCGTGCGGGGCGGGAGCAGTTGATGAGGCCCTCTTGGAAGAACGGCCGGCTCAACAGGCCCCGCTCGGGGCGGGGCAATCGACGGAGACCGCATCACGAGGACGCCGCACGCGGACGGCTCCGGAATCCGGCCTGCTCATGGCGTTCCACTCATCGACGAGGCCACCCTGCGTAGTCACGGTCATCGTGTTCTAGCGGCTGCCGATATGCGTCATTTTACGAACTGCAGGTGCGCCATGCCGAAATTTCCGCTTCCCACTAACAGAAGTCACGCATCTTCGGCCGTTGCGGTGCTTGACTGATGGCGGGAGGTGGCCATGTGGTCGAGCTTGGGAACACTGGGCACAGTGGGCGCTCTGGTGACTCTCTGTCTTGTAGTCGGGCGTGTGCTCGGCCTCGTGATCGTGTTGCGCGGGACCACTCCAGCCCAACGTCCGGAGATCATCCGTGCGCTGAACGACAGCGGCACTCGGGCACTTCGCCGCAGGACCGGCCGTGCGCCCGTCCGAGGTGGCCGAGGCTGAGACGTGGTCGGGCTCGGTTCGACGGTGGTGTTGGGTCCGGGTGGTCAGTGGTCGCCGGCCGACACGACACCGGTCGGGGCGTAGCTGCCGAGCAGGTGGGGGCAACGTCATCTCGACTTCAGGTTCACCGGTGACGCGGGTGTGCCAGAGCGAGCGGTCGGACATGGTCGCGAGTTCGTCGGCGCCGGTGAGACCGTCGCGGCAGACGGCCGGGAGGATCACATCGCCGACCCTCTGTGTTCCGGCGGCTGGACACGGGGCGGCGATGCCGTCCGCTTCGGTGCAGCCCGGGCCAGCTCACTGCCCCTTGTAGGTCCCTGCCTGTCCGGTACCCGGCACTGCTCGATGGGAGTCGACTGCCGTCCGTGGCAGGTGGTTACGGCAGAGGACGCCGTGGAGGTGGTCGACTCCGTGGACGACGAGTCGGGCCATGCCCCGCCGGAACAACCGCCCGATCGTCGTCCTGCCCCGGACCAGGTTCCATCCCCTGCTTTCGTCCCCGCCATGCGCCAACGGCCCAAGATCTAGGGCGGTCCTCTTGGGAGTGACCTTGTTGAGGACCGCCCTTCCACGTCCGGCGGTGGCGTTCCGGTGACGCCCGAACGCACTGCCGGAGGGTGCGAGGGCGTCGCCGCGTCCGGTCAGTCGCCGTGGATGCGGCGGGTGTAGCCGAGCTGGCCGTCGAGATCGAGCTTGCGGTAACCGTCGAGGGCGGGGTCGGTGGTCGGGTCGCGTCGGAACTCAGGGTCCCGGGCCCAGGTGTTGCCGGTGATGCGTTCGTAGACCTCGATGTAGCGGGCGCGGGTGGCGTCGACGATGTCATCGGGCATGTCCGGTCCGGGCGGGGTCTTGTCCCAGCCGGTGGTCAACGACCAGTCGCGGACGAACTGCTTGTCGAACGAGGGCTGCCCGCCCTCGCGGCCGGGCTGCCACTGGTCGGCGGGCCAGAAGCGCGAGGAGTCGGAGGTGAGGACTTCGTCGCCGAGGGTGAGGGTGCCGTCGGCGGCGATGCCGAACTCGACCTTGGTGTCGGCGATGATGATGCCGCGTTGGGCGGCGATGGCCGCGCCGGTGGTGTAGATGGCCAGGGTCAGTTCGCGCAGGCGTTCGGCGAGGTCCTGGCCGACCTGGTCGACGACGTCGGCGAAGGTCATGAACTCGTCGTGGCCGGTGTCGCCGCCCTTGGTGGTGGGCGTGAAGATCGGCTCGGGGAGCTTGCTGCCGTCAACGAGGCCGGGCGGGAGGGCGACGCCGGAGACGGTGCCGTCGCGCCGGTACTCGCGCAGGCCCAGGCCGGTGAGGTAGCCGCGGGCGATGCACTCCACGGTGACCATCTTCAACGGCGTGCAGCGGATCGCGCGGCCGGCGAACTCCAGCGGCACGTCGGTGGCGGAGATGACGTGGTTGGGCACCAGGTCGGCGAGCTGGTCGAACCACCACAGCGACAGCTGGGTCAGCAGCGCGCCCTTGTCCGGCACCGGGGTGGGCAGTGCCACGTCGTAGACCGATACCCGGTCGGTGGCGACCAGCAGCAGGTCGCCACCGTCGAGTTCGTACAGGTCGCGGACCTTGCCGCTGTGCAGGTGCCTCATCGGTTCTCCGTGCTCGTGGAGTAGTCGAACCTGGTCTCCAGGTCCGGACGGCTGGCGGACTCGCCGTACTCGATGACACCGTCGTCGGTGTCGAAGTAGAGGTTGCGTCCTCGCAGGATCGCCGAGCCTTCCGGCAGGTCGAGCTGCAGCGCCTCCTCGGCGGTGGCGTGACCGGCCGACAGGAACAGCTGTTCGCGGTCGGAGCGTGTCCGGCCGCTGCGCTGCTCGACGTAGCGGGCGGTGCCTTCCAGGATGCGTTCGGTCGACAGCAACGCGGGCGCGGACTCGGCCAGGGCGCCGTCGAACCACGACACCGACGTCGACAGCGGCAGGTCGTTCGCGTCGAAGGTGGTGCGGCGCCTGCGGACGGCCTGCGCGCCGGGGTCCAGCCGCAGCGCGTCGACGACGTGGTCGGGCGCGTGGACCAGTTCGGCGGACAGGATCCGGGCGTAGTGGCCTGAGGGGTAGATCCGTCCGCTGGTCAGCACGAGCTGCGACCGGTCGCGGGCGCTGAGGTGGATGCGACGCACCACGGTCCCCACACCGGGCCTGGCCTGGGTGAGTCCTTCGGCGCGCAGCGTCGCGTGAACCCTGGTCGCCGTGGCGAGGGCGACGTTCTCCGTCAGGGCGATCTCCCGGGCGGACGGGATGGTGTCCCCCTCGGCCAGGTCTCCGGCCAGGATGCGGTCCCGGAACTTCTCGACAACCTGCATGTAGCGCGGCATGGGCCGTTCGTTCGTCGACACGCTGACTTCTCCTCCTCCACTCACCGGGTGTTCTAGCACACCCGGTGTCCGTGTCGAACTCGGTGTTCGGTCGATCGGGTGAGATCACACGTCGCCCCTTGAGGTGTACTAATACACCAGCCTAGCGTTCCGAGTGCGTCGCGACGGCCCTCGTCCCCTCCGAACACCGCCGTCGTCGAGTCCACCGGTCACCCCTGTGGTCGGGCCGAGCGAAGCGGAAGGACACCGGGATGGCGCACATCACGAGCATTGAACGCGTGCGGGGCCGTGGACAGCGGCGGGTGCTGCGGCTTCACGCCCTTCCGGGACTACGCGATCACCGCGTCCTCGCAACGACACCGGCTCCCGCCCCACGTCCGAATCGGGAACCAGACCGCCCCGCAGGGGCTGCGACACCCCACGACCGGCCCGTGGTCACCGCCGTCTCCACGGCGAGGCCCTCATCCTCCCGCGCGACCGGAGCTCGGCACCGACGCCCGATGCCCCGGGCGGTCCGGGCGGGACGACACCGGTCGGCCATGGTGTCGGCGGCGCTGCTGCTGGCCGCGGCGGTGTCCGGATCACTCGCGGACTTCCGCCCGGCAGGCATGGCGGCCGCCGCCTGGGGACTGCTGGTCCTGCTCACCGGCTGTACGAGGTTCGCCCAAGGGGGACGTGACCGCGAAGGCCGCCATGGCGCCGACGAAGTACCCGGTACACCGGCCGAGGCGGCTCCGGTCCGCCACGTCGGCCACCGGCCGACATCAGCGTCGGCGGCGGACAGGACGACTTCGCGACGCGAGCACGCCGCGGCCGCCACCATTCCGGACCAGCACTCGATCTACTGCTCGGCCACACCCCCACCGGCCGCGCGGGCACCGGCCGGCGGACCGCCGCGGACCTGCCCGGCCAAGCCCACCGCGCCCGCGACCGGCCGACCTGGATCACCTGCCACCGCCCGGCGAGCACGCACGGTACGCGGTCTGCCGAGATGCACCGTGGCCGTGCCGCCCGTTCGACACCGCGGCCCGTGACCTCATCGACCTCCGGGTCCCGGTCGGCTATCTCATGTCGCTGGATCCGCACTCGCCCGCCGCAACGGCCTCAGACCAGCTGACCCCGGACATGCAGAGGGCCACCAATGGATGAAATCCTGGCCGCCAGTCCGCATGACGGATCACCGAATTCAGTGACGACCGTGCGCGACTTGATCAAGCAGCACTGATCCGACCCGAAGGGCCACGGCCCCTACCGTCCCCGGTGGCGACGCGGTCGCACCCCGGGCTGCCAGATCCGGGCCACCGCCCACCGGCACCTGATCGCCGTCGAGACCGCACACCTTCGACCAGCGCGGCCCGACCCCCGTCGACCACACCGCGGACACATCGTCGGCGGGCCGCGGTCCGGGAGGTGGCGGAACGCTCCGCAGCGTTCCCCCACCTCCCGGACCGCGGCCCAACCGGTTGCGAAAGACGCAAGTCGCACCGGCGAGAACCCCGGTAAGACAGCCACGGACAGCACCACCACTTGATCGCGGACAGTGATCGCAGCGATACGGTTCGACACCCACAGTCAACTGTGGCGACGCGGCAGACCCGACCAGGCCGCACACCCAAGAGAAGGCATCCGTGACGACCAAAGCCGCATCCGCACCCGCGGCCACCGGCCACGCCACCGCCGACTCGGTTGCGGTCAAGCGCAACGCCGACAGGGAAGTCATCCCCTCGACTCCTGACCGGCAAGACCGTCCCCCTGCAACGCGCCCCCCGACCCTGACCATCAACGCCCCAAGGAGTGTCGCCCCGTGAGGACCCACACGACCAACCACCCGACGACACCGCAGACCACTGCACCGATGGCGACGTGGACCGGCCCCACACGGACGGCACGCCGATGACCATGCCCGACGACACCGCCGCAAGCCCGGACGACCTGCGCCGAGAGATGCTCGACGAACTGTGGACGCTCAAGGCGTTGCGCACCCGCGCGGTGGCCGAGGCGTTCGCCGCAGTCCCACGACACCTGTTCGCCCCGGAAGCCACGCCGGAGCAGGCGTATGCGGCCACCAAGGCCGTGGTGACCAAACGCGGCCCCGACGGCACGGCGCTGAGCAGCGTCTCCGCGCCCTCGATCCAGGCGGCGATGCTAGAGCAGGCCGAGCTGCGCCCCGGCATGCGGGTGCTGGAGATCGGGTCCGGCGGCTACAACGCCGCCCTGCTCTCCCACCTCGTCGGCCCGACCGGGCACGTGGTGTCGGTCGACATCGACCCCGACATTGTCGAGCGCGCCCGGCGCCTGCTCGCCGAAGCCGACTACCCGCGGGTGCGGGTGGTGCACGGCGACGCCGAACACCCCATCCCCGACGAGGAGCCCTTCGACCGCATCATCGTCACCGTCGGCGCCTGGGACCTGCCGCCCGCCTGGTGGGAGCAGCTGGTCGAGGGCGGCCGGATCGTGCTGCCGCTGCTGATGCGCGGCACCACCCGCACCGTGGCGCTGGAGAAGACCGGGGGCCGCCTGGTCGACCGCGGCCACCAGCGGGCCGGGTTCGTGGCGATGCAGGGCCTGGGCGCGCACGAGGAGACCTTCCTGTCCCTCGCCGACGGCGACGAGGTCGGCCTGCGTATCGACGGCCCGGCCGACACCGATGCGGCGTCGCTGGCCGAGGCGCTGCGCGGCCCCCGGACCGAAGCGTGGTCGAGTGTGGAGGTCAGCGGTACGGAGCCCTTCGACGACCTGGACCTGTTCCTGGCCACCAGCCCCGGTCACTTCGGGATGCTCCAAGCGCTCAAGCCTGCGGTCGAGGCCAAGCTGGTGAGCAGGTGGGCGTTGTGGGGTGCGCCGACGCGCTACAACGACACCAGCTTCGCCTACCGGCTCGCCCGCCGTGTCCCCGACACCGACCGCGCCGAGTTCGGTGTATTCGCCCACGGCCCCGACGCCCACGAGTTGGCCGACCAGTTCGTTGCCGACATCCGCGCCTGGGACCGGGAACATCGGCGCAGCGGCTACCGCGCCCGCATCACCGTCTTCCCCGCCGCGACTTCGGATGAGGCAGTGCCCACCGGGTTCGTCATGAACCGCCGCCACACCCGCGTGGTCGTCACCTGGCCCACCGGACCCGACCACGCCGCCGCCACACGCGGCTGAACGAAAGGGGAAAGCCCATGACGATGACCCTGTCCGCCCCGTCGGTCACCACCGACGTCGCCGACCCGTTCGACCTCGACATCGAGGTCGTGCCCGCCCGGACCACGGCACAGCCCGGCCAGGTGTGGAACTCCGGCACCAACTGTCACAGCGACGACGGCTGCGGGCACACCTGCGAAAGCGCCTGTTCCAACAGCTGCACCGACGGCGACTGACCGTGCCCGCGCCCACCACCACACCGGAGCCGAGGTTCCGGGTCGTCGACGCCGCCACGGTGCGCGTCGCCGTCCGGGCCGCGGACCGGCACCTCGACACCGGCCCACCGCCGCCCGACGCCGACCCGCCGGTGTGGCAACGGTGGGCGCGGCACGTCGCCGACGACGTCGACCTCGTCGCCGCCGTCGAGCTGGTCAGCCCGTCGCTGGCCGACCAGCTCGCCAAAGTCGTCGCCGGGGCACGGCTTCGCCCCGCCCGCTACCGGCGGCTGGGCGAGGCCGTGCTGCGTTACCGCTCCCGCATGACCCGTGCCACCCCGCTCGGCCTGTTCGCCGGTATCGCCCCCGCGCGCTTCGGCCCCGAACACCGCCTACCCGACCTCGACACGGCACGACCCACCCTCCGCATCGCCACCGAGTGGCTCGACGCGGCCCTGCAGATACTGGAGGACACGCCGGCGCTGGTGCGACGGACCAGCGTGGTGCTCGACAACACGGTGTTCATCCGCGACGACCGCCTGATCCTGCCGCACGCGCGCCACCGCACCCGCCGACCGGCATCCGATGCGTCGACGCGAGCAGCCCCGGAACGGGACGGCCAGGAGGTCGAGCCCGCGGCCGAAGTCAGCGTCCGCCGCACCGCCGCGGTGCGCCTGGTGCACCGGCTCGCTGCGACACCCATCCGGGCCGAACGGTTGTTCTCCGCAGTAGGCGAGAAGTTCCCCGGCACCGACCCGGCCCGGATCACCGCTCTGCTCTCCAGCCTGGTCGGCACGGGCATCCTGCGCACCGACCTGCGCGCACCGATGACCGTCACCGACCCGCTCGGCCACCTCCTCGACCGACTGACCGCCTACGACGCCCACACCGTCGACACCATCACCGGCCTGGTCGACGAGCTGCGCGCCGTCCACCGCCTCATCCGAGCCGACCTCGACCACCCCGATACCCGCCCCCGGCCCCGGCCCCAGGGCACGGTGGTGATCGCCGAGCGGATGCGGCGCCTGACCCCGGTATCCCGGCCGCTCGGGATCGACCTGCGGTTCGACGGCACGCTGGTCCTGCCCGACATCGTCGCACGGGAAGCCGAGACCGCAGCCACTACGCTCACCCGCCTCGCGTTACCCGGTTCATCGCACCTGCGCGCCTACCACCACGCCTTCCTCGAACGCTACGGCCCCGGCGCGGTGGTGCCGCTGACCGAGGTGATCGACACCGAGGCGGGCCTGGGGTGGCCCAACGGCTACCGCGACACCCACGTCAACGCCTCGACCGCGCCGGCGCGGGGAGACCGCGAAGCGCGGTCGCTGGCCCTGGCCTGGACCGCCGCCCGCGACCAGGCCACCGAGATCGTCCTCGACGCCGACACCCTCACCCACCTGGCAGGCGAACCGACCGGGTCGTCGGCACCCCCGCCCGCGCACCTGGAGTTGGGATTCCGGGTGCACGCCACCGAGCACGACACCATGACGCGAGGTGAGTTCCGGCTGGTCGTGTTCACCGCCTCGCGCGCCGCCGCCACGATGACCGGCCGCTTCCTGGACCTGCTCGACCCCGCCGACCTCGACCGCATGACCGCCGCCTACCGGGCCCTGCCGACCACGGTCGCCGACGCCCTGCCCGTGCAGCTGTCCTGCCCGCCGCTGTACGCGAGCACCCACGACATCGCCCGCACTCCCGCAGTCCTGCCCCACGTCCTGCACCTGGGCGAACACCCGCCTTCCGGCGCGGACGACTCCGAGCCGTACCAGGTGCCCGTGACCGATCTCGCGCTGCACGGCGACAGCCGCCGCCTGCACCTGATCTCGCTGTCCCGGCGCCGTGCCGTGCATCCGCACCTGCTCAGCGCGGTCGAACTCACCCGCCGCGCCCACCCGCTCGCGCGGCTGCTGTGCGACCTGGAAGCAGGACAGACCGCGCTGCCCGGCCCGTTCGCGTGGGGAGCGGCGCGTCACCTGCCGTTCCTGCCCCGCGTCCGCCACGGCCGCACCATCCTGTCCCCGGCCCGCTGGAAGCTCACCACCACAGACCTCCCCTGCCCCGAGGAGCCGTTCACCCGGTGGGCCGGCGCCGTCGACGCCTGGCGCGACCGCAACCACGTGCCCGACACGGTCCTGGTCGGCACCGGCGACCGACAACTGCGCCTGACCCTGGCCGACGAACACCATCTACGGCTGCTGCGCGCCGACCTGCGCCGTCGCGACAGCCTCACCCTGACCGAGGCGCCCTCCACCAGGGAACTGGCCTGGATCAAGGGCCGCATGCACGAGATCGTCGTGCCCCTGGCCCGCGACACCCCGCCCGTGCCCGTGCCCGCGCCACGGCTGCGCGGCACGGCGGTCACCCGACGCGACCACGCCCACCTGCCCGGCCACGGCCGGTGGCTCTACCTCAAGCTCTACGCCCACCCCGACCGACACCACACCATCCTGCGCGACCACCTACCCGACCTACTCGCCTCCTGGCCCACTGCACCGCACTGGTGGTTCCTGCCCTACCGCGATCCCGACGACCACCTCCGGCTGCGCCTGGCCCCCGCCACCTCACCCACCACGGACACACCCGACACGGACTGGCAGGCACACGCGCTGATCCGGGTAGGGCGCTGGAGCGCCGACCTGCGCCACCGCGGTCTGACCGGCCGGATGCAGCTCGACACCTACCTGCCCGAGGTCGGACGGTTCGGCGACGGCGCGCTGCTGACCGCCGCCGAAGCGGTGTTCGTCGCCGACTCCGCCTACGTCCTGCACCACACCACCACCGGAGTCGAACGGGACGCGGCCGTCGCCGCCGCCCTGATCGACCTGGCCGTGACCTTCCTCGGCGACACCACGACCGCCACCCGCTGGTTGATCGACCACCTCGACCACACCACCACCCCGCCCCTGCCCCGCACCACCCTGGGACGCGCACGCGCACTGGCCGGCTCCAGCCTCGGCCACCCCACGACGACACCCACCCCACCAACCCGCCACGACGACGACCTCGTCGGCGACCGCCGGCGACACGCCCTGACCGCGTACGCCACCCTGCGTCGCAGCGCCGGCGTCGACCCCGACGCCGTCCTGCCCGCTCTGCTGCACCTGCACTGCGTGCGCAGCCTCGGCCTGGATCGCGATGCCGAACGCCTCGCCCACCGCCTGGCCCGCGCCGTCGCCCTGGGCCACCACATCCGCACCGGGAACACCGTGTGAGCACCGCACCCACCGCGTCTCCGCCACCGCACGCGCCGCCCCAGGAGCACCGCCTGGTCGTTCCCGAACCGCTGGCGGCGCTGGCCGCCGACGTCGCCGACCAGCTCACCGATCCCACCGGGCGGCCCGCCGCCGGCACGACTAACTCGACGGACGCCTCGTCGCTGGCCGACGGCGCCGCGGGCATCGCCCTGCTGCACCTCGCCCGCGCCCACAGCGGCCACGGCGACCCTGCCACTGCCCGCGCCTGGCTGGCCCACGCCGCCGCCGGCGGGGTCACAGCTGATGAGCAGAGCAGTCTGTTCCACGGCGCACCCGCCCTCGCCTTCGCCCTGCACACCGCCGCCCTGACCACCCCCGGCGCCTACGCACGCGCCCTGGACAGCCTCGACACCGTCGTACTCGACCTCACCCGGCGACGCCTCGACGCCGCCCACCACCGCATCGACAGTCGACAGCGCCCCGGCTTCGCCGAGTACGACGTGCTGCGCGGCCTCACCGGCTTGGGCGCCCACCACCTACGCCGCCACCCCCACCACCCCGTCACCGCCGACGTCCTGAACTACCTCGTCCGCCTGACCTACCCACTCACCCCCGACGACGACCTGCCCGGTTGGTGGACCCACCACGGCCCCGACCGCCGACACCCCGAACATCACCCTGACGGCCATGCCAACCTCGGCATGGCCCACGGCATCACCGGCCCGCTGGCCCTACTCGCCCTCGCCGCCCGCCGCGGCGTCCTCGTCGACGGCCACCTCGACGCCATCCACCGCATCTGCACCTGGTTCGACACCTGGCGCCAAGACGGGGGCACCGGCCCTTACTGGCCCGAAATCCTCACCCTCTCCGAACACCGCACCGGCCGTCTCCACCACCCGGGTCCACACCGCCCCTCCTGGTGCTACGGCACACCCGGCATCGCCCGCGCCCAACAACTCGCCGCCATCGCCACCCACGACACCCCACGCCGGTACTTCGCCGAAACAGCACTCCTCAACTGCCTGCGCGACTCCGCCCAGACCAGCCGCATCACCGGACCCGGCCTGTGCCACGGCCTCGGCGGATTCCTCCACACCCTTCGACGCGCAGCCGACGACGCCACCACCCACCACCTGGCCGACGCACTCGCCGCCTACCTGGCACGCCAAACTCCCCAGGACCGAACAACCGGCATCCCATCAGGACTTCTCGACGGCATCACCGGCCTCGCGCTGGCCCTGCACACCGTCACGGATTCCCGCAGCAACACCGGCTGGGACCGTTTCCTCCTGATCGCATAACCGGCGCATAGGCTTGTGGTGGATCGAACTACCCCGCACCACCGGCACCTCACGGCAAGCCGGGCATCAGGTGGGGACAATGCCCGATCTTGCTCGGGTCCTGACAACCGATCAGCTGGCCGCGGATACGTCGTACACAGTCAGCTTCTCGTTAGCCGATGACATCGCGCGACTACGGGTATACGAGACCAGAACGAACCGAATGAAAACGCACTCCTCGGGCTGTAAAGTCACTGAACGTTTTTCATCCTGGTAGGGATGCGTTGGCAGGCAAGGGATGTGGGCCACAAACCGGCGATCGTCGGCGTGTCGGTGCCGCAACGGGATGAAGCCCTCGGTAGGAGGACTGTCGACCAAGATCAGTCCTGTTGTACCGAAGGCTTCACATGCTGTTCTACCGTGCCGCGCTGCCGTTGTCACATCGGACCCTGACCTTCGTCTCCGGTCTGGTCCGCGCCCACCGCCGACAGTCCGGATCGGTGTGGCGCAGGCTCGATCCGGGGCAGCAGGCCCTGCTGGTGCTGGTATACCTGCGCAAGGGCGAGACCTTCGCCGAGATCGGCGCCGGGTTCGGCGTCTCCACCGCGACGGCCTGGCGCTACGTCAACGAGACCGTCGAACTCCTGGCGGCGCGGGCCCCGAAACTGCGCGAGGCGCTGCGCACGGCGAAGCGTCGGGGCCTGGCCTACGTGATCGTCGACGGCACGCTGATCCCGATCGACCGGGTCGCCGCCGACCGTCCCTTCTACTCGGGCAAACACCGCATGCACGGGGTGAACCTGCAGGTGATCGCCTCGCCGGACGGCACGATCCTGTGGGTGTCGGGCCAACTGCCCGGCAGCACGCACGACACCGCCGCCGCCCGGATCTGGCAGATTCTCGCCGCGCTGCGCGAGGCAGGGTTGATCGCCCTGGACGACAAGGGCTACCACGGCTACGACGAGACCGGCCACCATGTGATCACCCCGTACAAGGGCCGCAACAAGCCCGACTCGCAGAAGGACGCCAACCGCGCCCACGCCCGCCTGCGCGGACCGGGCGAACGCGCCAACGCGCAACTCAAGACCTGGCGCGTCCTGCGCAAACTACGCAGCTGCCCCTACCGCGCCGGCCGCCTGGTCAAAGCCATCCACGTCCTACAGAACTACGAGGCCAACGCAGGATGAAAAAGGTTCACTGGTCAAGAAGTGTGCTCCCCGCGCGAGCGGGGATGGTCCGGTCCACCCCGAGTGCCTGAACGGCTCCGACTGGGTGCTCCCCGCGCGAGCGGGGATGGTCCCTCCTGGGCGTACTGGGCGCGCGGGACGGCCCCGTGCTCCCCGCGCGAGCGGGGATGGTCCGAGGACTGACCCGTGGCCCTTGTCCTCACCCCCGTGCTCCCCGCGCGAGCGGGGATGGTCCGGATGGCGGCGGTCTGATCGAAGCGTTTAGGGAGTGCTCCCCGCGCGAGCGGGGATGGTCCGGCGCCGCTGCAGTCCACCCTGCGCCGCAGCATGTGCTCCCCGCGCGAGCGGGGATGGTCCGAGCTGCGCCAGGTCCTCGAAGGCGAACAGCTGGTGCTCCCCGCGCGAGCGGGGATGGTCCCGCGGTCTTCATCGCGCGGAGGTTGGGCAGCATGGTGCTCCCCGCGCGAGCGGGGATGGTCCGTCCCCGCCGACGAACCGGCCTGACCAGCACCTTGTGCTCCCCGCGCGAGCGGGGATGGTCCCTCCTGGTCGGACATGCCGATGGCGGCGACCAGGTGCTCCCCGCGCGAGCGGGGATGGTCCACCCCTCCGGGAAGATCATGAAAGATCACCCATGTGCTCCCCGCGCGAGCGGGGATGGTCCGGGAACGGGCATGACGAACGAGGCGCAGACCATGGTGCTCCCCGCGCGAGCGGGGATGGTCCCGGCACGAACGGGATGAGGGAGTCCTCTTCCATGTGCTCCCCGCGCGAGCGGGGATGGTCCGCGCCACCGCACGTACGTCTTGCGGATCTCGCTGTGCTCCCCGCGCGAGCGGGGATGGTCCCGAAACGCGGTCCTACTGGTCACGATCACTCGGGTGCTCCCCGCGCGAGCGGGGATGGTCCCGTGCGCATCGAGGCGGCGGAGGGCGAGGCCCAGTGCTCCCCGCGCGAGCGGGGATGGTCCGACCCCGGTCCACGTGCGCGCCGACGAGCGCGCGTGCTCCCCGCGCGAGCGGGGATGGTCCCCGCGACCGGATCGTCGAGCGCGTGCCACGCGGGTGCTCCCCGCGCGAGCGGGGATGGTCCCGTGCTCCGCTCCGAACGGGACGCGCTGTCCCGGTGCTCCCCGCGCGAGCGGGGATGGTCCCCACCTCGCGGAAGCGCGGCGGCTCCAGCCGGAGTGCTCCCCGCGCGAGCGGGGATGGTCCCGCCCGGTCAGCGCCGAGCGGCTGCTGCACCACGTGCTACCCGCGAGCGGGGATGGTCCGGGCGAAGCCCTGCTCCAGACCGCCCAGGACTGGTGCTCCCCGCGCGAGCGTGGATGGTCCCGGCCCCTGACACGGAGGACTGAACTCCATGCGGTGCTCCCCGCGCGAGCGGGGATGGTCCTCACCGAGCTGGTGAACACGGCGCCGCCCGCGTGCTCCCCGCGCGAGCGGGGATGGTCCGCGCCAATGGCCCTCCTCTCGCCCGGAACACACTTCTCTCGCGATCTTCGGACGCACGGGTTCGACCGAGCGTGCTGCGAGGGCGAGTAGGCGTTGCGGAGGCGGAGCACCTCGATCGCCTCACCACCGCCGCTCGTCAACACCCTCGCCGACGCGTTGCGCCAAGTTGGGCAATCGCGCCGGATTGACGATCACCGCGGCGCGCGGTGCGCGACCATCGCGGCGTGCGCGAGGAGAGGCCGGCGGACCGGCCGGGCGACCAGGTGGCGAAAGCGTCCTCCGGGAGCTCCGTCGTGCAGGCCGGGCGGGACGTCCGCATCACCTACCGGCGGGGCGTGCACCTGTCGCCGCGCCCGGCGGGCGCGGTCCTCCTCGCGGGCGCGGTGGCCGTCGGCGGGCTCGTCCTGCTGCTCAACGGGCTGCTGACCCTCGCCGTCCCCCTGTGGGTGACGCTCCTGGCGGCCGTGGCGGGCGCGGTGACCGCACTGCCGCTCCGGCGCGGCCGGCGGGTGTTCCTGGTGACGTCGGCGTTCAGCCGGAAGCCCTGGATCGTCGAGCTGATGCAGCACGTGCACGGCACGCTCAACCGCGGCGGACTCGACCTGGTGCTCAAAGCACCCGAACACGACTACGACGCCGCCGCGCAGGCACACCACCTGCGGCACCTGGCCCGCTCCCGGCGCGAGTACCTCGGGGGACTCGTGGTCGCCACCGAGGTCCACCGGCTGCGGCCGGAACTCGTCGAGTTCTGCGCCGACTTCGCGGCACCGGTCGTCTTCGTCGACATCGAACCGTTCGACGACGAAACCGACTACCCGCCCGACACGGCGTTCGTCGGCTACCTCCCCACCGACATAGGCGTGCTCGCCGGTCAGTGGCTCGCGAACCACCTCACGCGGCACGACGTCCGCCACCCCCACGTCCTGATCGTCGCGGGCCCGGAGCAGGTGGACCGGCAGCGGTGCTGCGAGGAGGTGCTGCGCGACCGCGTGGACGGCGTCTCCGTCGTGGTGGACGACGGCTGCGCGTTCCAGCGGTCCCGGGCACGGGAGACCGTGCAGGCCCACGTGCGCGAACTCGATGCCCGGGGCGGCCGGCTCGACGCCGTGTTCTGCACCGACGACGAGATGGCGCTCGGCGCGGTGGACGCGTTGCGCGGCATCCACTCCCCCGCGACCGCGGACACCGTGGTCATCGGCGTGGACGGGGCACCCGAGGTCCTCGCGTTGATCGACAGCGGCACCGGTCCGCTGCGCGCCACCGTGGTCCAGGACTCGCGCCGGCTCGCCGAGAGCGCGATCCACGTGCTGGAACGAATGCGCCGAGGCCGGGCTGTCCCCAAGCGGACGGCGTTGCGACCCGAGATCCACCAGACGAACAACCGGTCCGCGACGGTACCGGGAAATGACGCGTAGCAGCACTTCGACCGGCGCGTCGCGGCCCTGGGCACCGGGCACGACACGGCCCGGAGCCGCGACGCCGACGTGTTCGACCTGGTCGGTCAGCCGGTGGGGCCGGTGTCGTGGGGCGGCTGGTGGCGGGTGCCGATTCCGTTGAGGCGCTGTTGCACTCGGGTGGCCTCGTCGCGCCCCTGTGCCCGGTACAGCTCCAGGGCTTCCTGCCACGTCGCGCGCGCTTGGTCGTGCTGCCCCAGGGCGACATGGGCGTGGGCGAGGCTGTCGAGGGTGTCGGCACTGCGGGTGGTGTTGCCGAGGGCGCGGAAGAGGACGAGCGCGTGACGGTAGTGCTGGACGGCCTGGTGGTGTCGGCCGCCTGCGTGCTCGATCCAGCCGAGGCTGTCCAGCGTGTCGGCTTCGCCTTCGGGGTAGCGGTGACGGCGTTGCAGGGCGAGGGCGGCGCGGCAGTGGGCGCGGGCGGTGTCGTGATCGCCGCGGCGGGCGGCGAACCACCCCACCGCGTTGAGCGCGTTCGCCTCCCCGATCGGGTTGTCGAGGGTGCGGGACAGGTCCAGGGCGCGGCGGGCGTGTTCGAGGGCACGCTGGTCGTCCCCTCTTCGTTGCCACGCCCACGCGAGGGTGTGGTGGGTGTGTGCCTGCTGGGCGGGTTCGTGGTGGCGCTCGGCCAGGACCAGAGCGTGTTGCAGGTGGTCGACGGCCTGCTCGTGCCGGTCCGACTCGGCGTGGGCGCGGCCGAGGAGCCTGTGGGCGAGGATGCGGACGACGGGGTCGGGCAGGTGTCCGGAGGCTTCGACGGCGGCCCGGCACACGGCCGAGTGCTCCTGGCGGTGCCCGCGCCGCCAGTGGAAGGTGCTCAGGGCCCAGGCCAGGTGCCACACGGCGTGGTGATGGCGCTGGGCGACGGCGGTGTGCTGAGCGGCCAGCAGGTGAGGGTGGTGCGCGTCCATCCAGGCCAGTGCGCTCGAGTGGTCGAGCAGCGGGTGCGGGTGGGCGCCAGGGCCGGGAGGATCGAGCGGGGGCGGCGGACGGTGGGGGTCCAGCAGGCGGTCGGCGTTGTGCGCCGTGTGCCGGTAGAAGTCCACGACCCGCCACAAGGCCGTCCCGCGCACCGGCTCGGGCAGGTCGTGGGCGACGGTGGCGGCGTAGGCGCGGACGAGATCGTGCATGGTGTAGCGGCCGCCTGGAACACGGGTGAGCAGCGAACTGTCGGCCAGGGCGCGCAGCACGGCGTGCGCCTCCCGCACCGGCAGGGCGCTGAGGCTGGCGGCGGCGGGAAGGTCGATGTCGGGGCCGGGGGCGATGCCGAGCAGGGCGAACACGGTGCCCTGCTGGTCGGAGAGGCGGTGCAGGGACCAGGACAGCACCGTGGGCAGGCCGGCGGTCGGGTCGTCGGAGCCCAGCGCGTGCAGGCCGAGTTCCCGCAGTTCGGTGACGATGTCGGACAGCGGCAGGCGCGGGTCGGTGGCGATGCGGGCGGCGATCACGCCCAGTGCGAGCGGGAACCCGCCGCACAGCTCCACCAAGTCGGCCACGGCCGGTTCCTCGGCGGGCCTGCGTGCGGCGGTCAGCGCGGTCGTGAGCACTGCACTCGACTCGGTGTCGGTGAGCACGTCCAGGAGCACGGGGCGGGCACCGCGGCGCGTGACGAGCCCGGGCAGCCGGTTGCGGCTGGTGATCAACGTGGTGCACGCGCCGGCGTCGGGCAGCAGCGCGGTGACCTGGTCGGTGTCGGCGGCGTTGTCCAGCACGACCAGCATCCGCCGGTCGGAGATCCGGGCGCGGTACAGCGCGGTCAGCGCGTCGGGATCGTCCGGCAGCTCGCCGGTGTCCGCTCCGAGCGCGTCGAGCAGCACCCGGGCTGCCGCCCCGGGCGTCATCGCCCGTCCGGTGGGGCCGAACCCGCGCAGGTCCACGAACAGCAGCCCGTCGGGGAAGTCCTCGACGTGCCGGTGGGCCCAGTGGAGCACGAGCCACGTCTTGCCCACCCCGCCCACGCCGATGACGACCCGGACCTCCGCGGTCCCCCGTCCGGCGGTCAACTCGTCCAGCTCACGGGTGCGTCCGGTGAACGGCACGGGCGCGGGCGGCAGCCTGCAAGGCGCGGGCGACGCGGGAGGAGCCCCCTCCGGGGCCAGGGATTCCCCGGCGAGGACACGTCGGTACAGCTCTCGGAGTGCGAAGCCCGGGTCGGTGCCCAGTCCATCTGCCAGCCGGGCGCGCAGCCGGTGGTACTGGTCCAGCGCCTCGGCCTGCCGACCCGACCGGTACAGCGCGAGCACCGCCTGCCCCACCAACCTTTCGTCGAACGGCCGCTCCTCGACCCGCCCGAGCAGCCCCGCCACCAACCCGGCGTGCCGGCCTCGGCGCAACTGGTGTTCGGTGTGGTCCAGCTCGGCGGCAACCCGCACCCGCTCCAGGTCCGCACGGACTTGGAGCACCCACGGCGTGTCCAGGTCCGCCAACGGCTCGCCACGCCACAACCGCCACGCCCGGGCGAACAACGCGTCGACGTCACCGACCCCCTCGCCCGCACGGGTGACCAGATCGCGAAACGAGTGCAGGTCGACGGTCCCGGGATCGACATCCAACACGTACCCGCCGGACCGGTACCGGATCGGCGCGGCCTCGCCCAGCACCCGCCGCAACCGGGTCAGGTAGCTGTGCAGCGACGCGCGCACCCGTAACGGGGGGAAATCCCCCCAGACGCGGTCGACCACCCGCTCCACCGGCACGACCGTGCCGGCGTCGATCGCCAGCGCGGCCAGGACGCACCGCTGCCGAGCCGGACCGATGTCCACCCCGACACCGTCCACCTCCGCCTCGACCGCCCCCGACAACCGGAACCGCACCGCCATCGCGTCCCCCGCCCCGCACACCCTCCCTTCCTGTCTAGTGCCCCCCGGCAGGCAGTTCAAGAGGAGTGCAAGGACCCGCCCAGCACGGACCGGCACCGTCTGCCGCATGAATTCTTCTTCGAAGGGGACGGTTCCGAAAATGACCACGTCGATCAAGCGGTTGATCGCCACCACCACGTTCGCGGTGGCGGCGATCGGTTCGGCTACCGGGCCGGCCTTGGCCACCGGATCGGGTACCGACGGGCGGGACTTCTCGGCGAGCGGTGACGTTTCCGTCGCCGGCTACGAGACCTGCACGTGGGGCAAGGCGTGCCTGTACGAAGGGCTGGACGGCACCGGCCGGCGTTGGGAGGTCCCGGGGTGCGGCTGGAACGACATCCCGTGGTGGGACCACGGTGGTGTGCGCAACCTCGTGACGTCGGTGCGGACGCACGGCAACGGCATCACGCTCGTTGACGATGACCAGAACGGCGCGGTCACGGGTTCGGTCGGCCCCTGGGGGAAGACGAACCTGGCCGGCTGGGAGAACGACCGGGCGGACCGCGTCTTCGTCACCTGCTGATCCGAGCGGCGGGCGGGTACCCCCGACCGGGGCACCTGCCCGCCGCAACGTCCACGACGTCACCCGTCCGCCGCCGGCCGCACCCCCCAGCGTTGCGACAAAAATTTACACACCCAACCGAGGTTAGGTGAATTGCCAGCGGAGCCGAAGCCCTTCGACCGCATGACCACGCTGGTAGCGCCCACACCGGCTCAGGCGGACGTCGGGGCCACCTCGGCGATCGACCGTGCGAACCTGCGGCCCGACGACCTGCTCAACGACCGTGTCAATGACGACGGCGGACGCTACCGCAAGATCGTCGAGGACACCGTGTCCGGCATCGCTTCGACAACATCCCATATATCAGAAGTTCTCTCATCTGCGCACCAATGGGCTTTCGCCCGCTCAAGCTCGAAAACGGGCACCAATACGGGGGCCGCACAATCCGAATCGATGTGTTCAATGGACATCCCGCGTGCGCTTACCTCACACGGCCGGGAAGTTCCACCCACAGCATAGCGCTACGCCATTCAAGTGAAGCAGCATGGCCTCGCCGTCCGTCTGGCACTGCTTTGCGGCCGACATCAGCGCCGGTAAGAGCAGTCGACGGATCTCATGTCTGGACCGGGTCAGCAAATTGGACATCGCACTACCCGAGCGGCACCACTGCGGCCGGAGACGTGAGCCGGATGGTCCGGAATAGCTGCCCGGCGGCCTGCTCCTCTTCACGTCACCACCGGCGATGTTGCGGTATCGGAGATACAGGAAGGCTGCCCTTGTGGCACACGACAGCACGAGGGCCGCGTCCCACCCGGCGATCGGCGCGGGGCATTCGTGCCCACGCCGCCTCGGATCGTTGGACGGGGCTCCCGAAACGTCGTGCACGGACCGCCGCATCCGCATCTTCCGACGTGCGCGCATGATCAGGCCGCACGGCAAGCAGTCGGGTTCCCGCCCGGCCCGCCCTCGTAGTGGCCGGTCGACTATCACCTCAAAGGCTGGTGACCGCTCGCCGCGCGTCCCTCGTGGACGCCGACCACGCCGCACGTGACGATGAGGGCGTGGCCCGGCCACGCAAGGGATAGGACGTCATAGGACGTAACGGGTGGCACAGCTGTGTCACCCCAGCCCCGGCACAGCTCTGCCGCCCCAGCCCCGGCACGGCTGCGCCACCGGTGGCAATCTGCCGGGGGTGGCAATCCGCCGGGGGTGTGGACAACTTGGCGATCCGCCGCACAAGGCGCGCAGCGGGCTCACCCCGCCGACTCGACGGCTTTCATTCTATGAAATTTCAATTCTTTCACCGATCCCGCCCCAAAGTTTCACGTGCTGAAAGTTTTGACATTCTCGTCGGTTGATGTGATGATGCCGTCCGAGATGAACCGGGGGGCGCGGATCCGAATGGCGGCAATAAATCGAGAGCAGTGTGCCGCAGGCACTGCCGGGAGTCTGCCGAGGCGCCGGGGAACAGGCGGCCGACCGGCGGCGGAAAAGGCACCCGGAAACGGTGGTGATGTCATCGACGGCCCGTACCACCGGTGACTCGACATGAGCATCCGTGTGATGACCTGGGTGTGGGAGCATGCCGAGGCCGCGGGCACCGACCTGTTGTTGATGTTGGCGATCGCCGATTCGGCCGACGACCAGGGCCGCAACGCCTGGCCCTCGATCTCCGACTTGTCCCGCAAAACCCGACTCGACGAACGCACCGTCCAGCGCCGCCTCAAACGACTGCACGACCAGGGGCGCATCGCGATCGAAGTCGGCGGCGGGCGCCGTCGCAACCGCTACGCCATCCTCATGACGCCGTCATCGACCCCGTCGACGTTACCGCCATCCAACCGGCCCGCCGCGCCGGTCCACCGCCGGACATCAATTCCTTCCACACAACGCAGCTGGTCTCGCGGAACGGAGCACAAGCCCGACCGTGTCGACTGGCCGCAGTGGTGCGAACACTGCGACGGACCCGCGCCACAGGAACGCTACGTCGACGACGGAACCGGGGTCCTCGTGCCCTGCCCACGCTGCCACCTCAAAGGACACGACCAGACCGCCCGGTAGCAATCCCTCAGCTCCATCCACCCGGAGCTGATCCACCGCTTGGACGGCCGCGTTCGGGACTGTAAAACGAGTGGCTCTGGCGCACTTTCAGTGGTGACAGTGAGTAGCCGGTCGCGGCCGTGACCTCACGGTGGGGATCGATCCCCTTACGGGGAAGGTGCCTTCGTGCTGTCGAAGCCTTTGCCATCGCAGCGGCGGGTGCCGAACGGCACGGCCACAACCTGGATGTGGACTGCGGCCACCGCCTCCGCCGCGCATTCAACGACCGGAACCGATGGTCCGGAAATGCCCTCCCCACAAGGGAATCGGCATCCATCACAGGATCACGAACCGACTGGCTACTCACTGTAACCACCGAAAGTGCGCCGGAGCCACTCATTTTACAGTCCCGGTGAGCCTGCTGCGGCCATCAGCAGGGCGGCAGGTCCGGGGTTGACGCACAGGCCGGCAGCGCGGCAGACGTCGGCGAGGCCGCGCCGGCCGGTGGCGTCGAGCGAGCAGGCCAGGGTATTCAGCGGATCGGCGCGGTCGGCCTCGGCTCCATCCTGCTCGACGTAGACGGCCACGACCTGCTCGCACAGCCGGATCGCGGCGTCGTGTTCGCTGCGGACCTGCCGGATCACGGCGAAATCAGGTGTTGTTGATGTTGGAGTTCAGGTTCGCCGTGGTCACCTCGTCCTGGACCGCCTGGATGCCGTCGAGGATGCCCTGCCTCGTGATGTTCCAGTAGGCAGGCAGTCCCTGACCGGTCGGGTAAACGGCGCCGACGAGGGCGTCGACGTTCGGCGGGTTGACGACCAACGCCGTGCAGGTCATCCCGGTCGAGATGCAGTCGTTGGGCGACAGGCCGGCCCACTTGACGGGGCTCATGACGATGGTGAGTTGGATCCCGTAGCCGAGGAGCAGGACGTCGACACCCACGTCGTTGAGTGCGGTGTACACCGCCTGCAGGTGGCCGAGGGCGTTGACGATGTGGTTGTCGAAGGCCTTTTGCGCCGTGTTCGCGCCGCTGGTGAGGGCCGTGATGTTGGTGCTGGTGCTCGGCCCGCCGAACTGGGCGTTGAGCAGGTGCCCGGCGTAGAAGGTCCGGAGCGGGTGCGCCGCCTTGATCTGGACGAGGCAGGGGAGCGAGGTGGTCGACTGGGCGTTGCTGTTGGTGGACCGCCACGCGGCCGGCCCCAGGGTGCAGGTGACGGACTGGCCGCCCGGGTGCAGGTTGGCCGGCGTGAGGGCGAAGGGTGTGTACGCCGGCGGGACGAGGTGGACGAGCGTCATGACGGTGGTCGCGGCGGGCTTGATGACCACCCGGCCGCGGCCCTGCGTGTCCGCCAGCGTGGACTGCGCCTCCGTGTTGGCGGCGGCCTCGTCCTCCTGTTCCTCTGCCGCCTTCTTGGCGCGCTTCACTTGCCGGGCGCTGTCGTCGTCGGAGTTCTTCCGCTTCTGCGCCCTGATCCGCCTGGCCGCCTCCTGGAACTGGGGCTCCTCCTCCGAGTTGGTCCCGTCGTCCGAATCAGAGCTGATCGGCACGCTGTCGTCCTCGGACGAGGATCGGTCGAAACTGGCGCTGCTCGCCTCGTCCTCGTCGTCGTTGTTCCCGTAGGGATCTGTCATGGTCGCCGCCTCTCCGCGTAGATGATCAACGCTAGTCGTGGCCACCCCGGCCGGCGCCGCACATCGGCGGCCAATCGGAAGATCACGGGTCCACCTGCTGGCGGCGGAGACGGGTCGGCAGGGTGGCGTTGGCGATCGGCGCGCGCGGCCACGGCAGGTACACCCGGAGCTGTGGGACGAGCTCGTGCACCTGCTGGGTCGCGTTCGGTGGTGTCGACCGGTGTTGCCGGGCGGGCGGGTCAGCGGAATTGCGCAGGGTGGTCACGCTGGAGATACGCCAATACAGAGATCAAAAAGCGGTGGCGGTTGGCGTGGTCATGATGTTGTCGGCCCTGGCCGCGTATGCCAACACTCACCGACATACGAGACTAGAACGAACCGAATGAAAACGCACTCCTCGATCTGTAAAGTCACTGGTCAAGAAGTGTGCTCCCCGCGCGAGCGGGGATGGTCCGCACGCGCGAACTTCTTCCGCCGAATCAGCGCGTGCTCCCCGCGCGAGCGGGGATGGTCCGGCGGCATCATGAGCGAGCAACCGGCCGACCCTGTCTTCCCTGCGCCAGCAGGGGTGGTCCCGCGCCGAATCCGCCCGGCACCTCGATGTCGTACGTCCTCCCTGCGCGAGCGGGGGTGGTCCGCACTGATCCTCCCCTGGTCGTTCGGAATCGAGTTGCTGGGTGATCACTCGTTTCAACTGCCCGGAGGACATCGATGATGCCCCGGCGGCACGCATCCGAGTTCCGTCGCAAGGCCCTCGAACCGAGATCCGGCGTCCCTCGGTGATGACGGGCCGGGTCAGCAAAACGGATGTCGTTCGTCAAGGGCATGACGGGAGGGTGGTCTCCCCCGGTATCACCGGTGAAGACCACCCCGTGTCGCCGGGCAGGGCCGTCAGCAGTTCCGGAGGTTCTTGACCGCCCACCGCATGACGCTCTGGTCGATCAGGTACTCGCGGGAGCCTCTGACCGTGGTCCCGTACTGCCAGGAACCGTTCCAGAAGATCCAGACGTCGAGGCAGTACCCGCCACCGACGTAGAAGGATGCGGCCTGCTCCCAGTTGAGGGGGGCGTCGTCCGTGCGCCGGTGGGCCGCCAGGAGGTGGGTGTAGTCCTGGGAGTTGTCGTACTGGGACACCCCGATCTTGACGTTGGTCTCGTTGCTGATGTAGGTCCGCAGCGCCAGCGGCGCGACGGGGGAGCCGGTGTCCGCGGCCGAGATGGAGCCGTCCGCCGCCACCGTCAGCCAGCGCGCCGGGGTGCTCGACGTGGCGCCCGCGGGGGTCACCAGCGAGATCGCGGCGAGCACCGGCAGGAACAGCAGCGCCAGCGTCCGGGCCAGGGTGTTCGTCTTCCTCATCGTGGCTCTCTTCCTGTCGTCCTGCGCCACCCGCAGGTCGGGCGGCAACGGGACCATCGTCTGGGGCCGTTCGTATGAATTAGTCGCGACTTCGCACAATGCGCAGGTCAACGGGGTTTCGTGGTCCGCATGGCACAGCTTCACGGGGTTGGTGCGTCGGTGGAGTTCCATCTTCTGGGTGCGGTGTCCGTGCTCGTGGACGACGCGGTCGTGGACCTGGGGCCGGCCCGGCAGCGGTGTGTGCTGGCCGCGTTGGCGGTCGACGCCGGGCAGGTCGTCTCGGTGGAGCGGTTGATCCACCGGGTCTGGGGGGAGCGTTCGCCGCTGAGGGCGCGGCAGACGCTGGTGAACTACGTGTCCCGGCTGCGCCGGGTGCTCGACGCGGACGGCGCGGTCGTCGTGCGGCGCGCGGGCGGCTACTCGCTGGCGGTCCGGCCGTCGGCGATCGACCTGCACCGCTTCCTCGACCTGCGCTCGCGTGCCCTCGCCGAGGACGGCCGGCGGGCCGCGGCGCTGCTGGAGGAAGCGCTGGGGCTGTGGCACGGGGAGGCGTTGGCCGGTCTGAGCGGTGACTGGGTGGCGGCCGAGCGGGATCGGCTGCACCGGGAACGCCTGGCGGCCGAGAGCGGCCTCACCGACGCGCGGCTCGCGCTCGGCGGGGGCGCGGGGCTGGTGGCCGAACTCGCGGCGCGCGCCGTCGAGCACCCCCTGGACGAGCGGACGGCGGGCCAGTACCTGCTGGCGCTGCACCGAGCCGGGCGCACCGCCGACGCCCTGGCCCACTACCAGCGCACACGGGATCACCTCGTGAAGGAACTGGGCATCGACCCCGGTGCCGCGCTGCGCGAGCTGCACCGGCTGATCCTGGCCGACGACCCGTCCCTGGCCGGCAGGCCCGAACGCGACGACACCGACAGCGAACACTCCACCGCTGCGCCGGTAGACCGGACGGCGCCAGCAGATCGGGCGGTGGCGGCAGATCGGGCGGTGGCGGCAGATCGGGCGGTGGCGGCAGATCGGGCGGTGGCGGCGGTGACGCCCCGGCAGCTGCCCGACGCGCCCGCGTCGTTCGTCGGCCGGCGGGAGGAGCTGGACCTGCTCGACGCCGCCCTGCTCGACCAGGCGTGGACCACGACAGTGGTGATCTCGGCCATCGCCGGCACGGGCGGGATCGGCAAGACCTGGCTCGCGCTGCACTGGGCACACCGGCACGCCGAGCGGTTCCCCGACGGGCAGCTGTTCGTCGACCTGCGGGGCTTCAGCCCCGACAGCGCGCCGATGGAGCCGTCGACGGCGGTGCGCGGGTTCCTCGACGCGCTGGGCGTCGAGCCGCACCGCCTGCCGGTCGACCCGCACGCCCAAGCCGCCCTGTTCCGCGGCCTGGTGAAGGGCAAGCGGATGCTGATCGTGCTGGACAACGCCGCCACCAGCGACCAGGTCGTCCCGCTGCTGCCCGGCGGCGCGGACTGCACGGTGGTGGTGACCAGCCGCCACCGGCTGCCCGGGCTGGTCGCCCGGCACGGCGCCCGGCCGCTGTCCCTGGACGTGCTGACCGACGCCGAGGCGCACGCCGTCCTGGTCTCCGTGCTGGGCGCGGCGCGCGTGGCGGACCAGCACCGGGCGGTGACCGAGCTGATCGGGATGTGCGGCGGGTTGCCGCTGGCGCTGGGGGTCATCGCCGCCCGGGCCCGCGCCGAACCCCGGCTGCCGCTGGACCGGGTCGTCGCCGAGCTGCGCGAGTCCGGCCTGGGCTCGCTCGCCGACGACGATCCGTCCGCCAGCCTGCCCGCGGTGCTGTCCTGGTCGCTGACCCACCTGACCGCCGAACAGCGGGAGGTCTTCGCGCTGCTCGGCGTCGCACCGGGACCCGACACCGGTCCCGAGGCCGTCGCCGGTCTCACCGACCGCTCCCCCGCCGAGGCGGACCGGGTACTGCGGGCGTTGCGGGACGCCTCGCTCCTCGAGCGCGATGCGCGAGGCCGCTACGCGATGCACGACCTCGTCCGCGCCTGCGCCACCGCCGAGGCCCGCGACCTGGCCGAGCCGGTCCGGCGGGCGGCACTGCGCCGGGTGGTCGACTTCTACCTGCACACCGCGCACGCCGCCGCCCACGTCCTGGACCCGCGCCGCACCCCGGTCCCGGTCGCCCCGCCCGCGGCGGGCTCGCGTCCCCTCGCGCCGACCGACGAAGCGGCAGCGATGACCTGGCTGGACACCGAACACGCGCACGTCCTGGCCGCCCAGCGGACCGCCGCCGACCAGGACCGCCACGAGGTGGTCTGGCAGCTTGCCGGGGTGCTCAGCACGTTCACCGACCGGCGCGGACGCCTGCACGACGACCTGGCCTCGTGGCAGGCGGCGGTGGACGCCACCACGCGGCTGCCCGACCTCGGCGCCCGCGCCCTCGCCCACCGGCGCCTCGGCCGCGCCCACTCCCGACTGGGACGCCACGAGGCGGCCACCGGGCACCTGCGCCAGGCCCTCGCCCTGATCGAGCGCGCGGACGACCCCGCCGAGCAGGCCCTCATCCACCAGACCCTCGCCCTGGTCTGGGAACGGCGAGGTGACGACCACCGCGCGCTGGAACACGCCCGGCGCGCCCTGGACCTGCACCGCGTCCTGGGCGACCGGGTGCGCGAAGCCATCGCGCTCAACTCGGTGGGGTGGTACTCCGCCCGGTGCGGCGACCACGACACCGCCCGCGAACACTGTCGGGCCGCCCTGGTCCTGCACCGCGACCAACACGACCCCAACGGCGAGGCGGCCACCCTGGACAGCCTGGGCTGGATCGACCACCACACCGGCCGCCACCGGCAGGCGATCGAACACTACGAGCAGGCCCTCGACCTCTACGGCGGCCTCGGCGACACCTACGAGACCGCCGGCACCCTCGACCGCCTCGGCCACCCCCACGCCGCCCTCGACCGGACCGACCTGGCCCGCGCGGCGTGGCAGGAGGCGCTGCGGCTGTACCGGCAGATGGGGCGCGACACCGACGCCGACCGCGTACAGCGACAACTCGACGCCCTCGACGCAGTCCCGGAAGCGGCCCACGCCGGCCGCTGAGAACCCGCACCCCAAGCGCCCACGGTCCGGTCACCAGCGGATGTCCTCCAGCACGTCCGGTGGCGTCCGCCGGTTGAAGGACTCGGGCACCACGACCGTGTCGGCGACGGCCAACACAGCTGAGAATGTGATGCCGCACCGCCGTTCGACCTCGCCCACCGCCGCCTGCAACACGCGGAACTCGTCGAAGCCCACCTTCACCATCGACCAGGCGGCGGTCTTCCCTCACAAGCGGGGATGGTCCGTCAGGCGGCACCCGGCGGCGCTCGCGCAACTGATGCGCTCCCCACGCGAGCAGAGGTGGTCCTACTGACCCGGCTCTCATTACCGCGGTGACCGGGTCTTCCCGCGCGGGTGGGGTGTTCCACAGCGCCTTGAAATCTTGCGACGCGTCTCCTGTTTCTACGCACGCGAGAGTGGCCCGTTCTTCGAGGTGGTACTCGATTCAGACGGTCTGTCTCTCCCATCGTCAGAGGCGTTGCGACGACCAGTTGGATCCGCCCGCTCCGACTGTCTCGGGTACCTGCGCCCCCGAGTCGTCCATGACAGCATCGTGGCCGTCGAGCCCGCAGGGTCGACCGACACGATCGAGGCATGCACCACGCACTGCGGCAGGCGACTCCCTCATTCTCCGAGCGGCCCGCCGCTGCCGACGTGCTGCGGCACGGACGTCCACAGCTGCGCAGTCGACAGGTCGCCGCTGTCGACGAACCGGCCGGCGATCTCCACTGCCCGGTCCACTGGAATCTCCGCGCCGGGTGCCAGCCAGTGGGGGGCCAGGACAACGGTGTAGTAGCGCACGGGCTTCGTGTTCAGGCCATCCGCTGGCACCTTGGGCGTGGACTCGCCAGCCCTGGTCCACTCCAAGGCGCCGAACTCGCCACGCAGCCCGATGGCCAGGCGCGACGAGTCACGTCGGTGGCTGAGGAACCAGATACGCCCAGTGTCGTTGACCAGCCGCATGTTGGCCGCCATCAGCATGGTCATCAGCTCGGTGGGCGATCCGAGGTCCGACACGTCGATCTCGGTCTGTTCGGCGAGCATGCCGGTCATGGCGTCCATGGCCTCCAGCGACTCCTGCGGCAGGCCTGTCACCGGGCCGTGTGCGATGTCCTGCCCCGATCGCCAGCGCGCACCGGTCGGGCGTTGTCCAGTGCGCAGGTATTCCGCCGCTACCGCCAGCGCCCCGTCCAGGTCCCTGACGGCCAGTTCCGGCACGATGTGTCGTCCGCCGTCGGCGGTGTGGAACACCATTCGCGTGTCGTTCGTGCCGTCTTGTGGGACCAGCCGCCGCCCGTCCGGCTCGACCCACTCCACCGCACCCACCCCGTCCCCCACTCCGAACACCAGGTAGGGCTGCTTCGGGTCATCCTCCCCGTGGCGCAGGAACCATACCCGGCCGGCGTTCCCGGATGCGGTGACGTCGAAGAGCCGGTTCACCAGGTCCGCGTGGTCGTAGCGCCCGGCGTAGCTGAGGAACACCGTGGTGCCGATCGACCGCGGAACGAGCGGGGCGGGTTCGTCCGTGGTCTTCCACTCCACGCACGCAGGCCGGTCACCGGTGGCGGTGAATTCCTCGACGATGTCGAGCACGGTGTCCCACGGCAGCTCCGCACCCGCGGGCAGCACCCGGTAGCTGTCGTGTGTTCCGAACAGCTTCGGCTCGTCCCCGACTCCGTCGGCCGGGAGGAAGTTCCCGCCTCCCGGCTCCACCCACACGACCGCGGCCTGCTGCCCTCGCAGTCCCACCACCAGGTAGGGCGCGGTCAGGTCGTCACCATGGACCAGCCGCCAGGCCCGGCCCTTGTCGGCACCGTGGCTCGCCGCGACCAGCAGTCGGACTGTCCGGCGGGCCTCGCGTCCGGCGATGTCCACGACGCTCGTGGCGCGGACCTCGGCGAACTCGGCGGGAAGTTCCACGCCGGCGAGGAACGACTGGAGTTGGGGGTCGCGGTCCTGCCGCCGTCGCGCGCCGCCCGGCGTGCGCAGGTCGGGCACCTCGGCTTCGGGCATCCACTCGACGCATGTCGGTCGGATGCCGGTCGCCACGAACTGCGCTGCCGCCTCCAGCACCGTCCCGACCGGGATTTCCTCGCCCGGGTTGCAGACCTGTTCCTGCCATCCTCGCCAGTACGATGTGCCGCCATCGCGGTATTCGGTCCCGGCGGGCACCTGCATGTCGTCACGATCGCCGTACCAGCGCAGGAAACCCCGCTCGGGGCCGACCCCGAACACCATCGTCGGATAGGTGTCGTCGTGCTCGCCCGCGAAGATCGCCCACTCCACAGGCCGGAGTCGGCCTTCGTCGTCGCGCACCCGGAGGAACCCGTCGAGGTCCGGTGCTCGACGAACGACGTCCAGGCCGGTCCAGTTGGTCGACCGGGCCTCTTCCAGGGCGACATCGGGGGTGTCGTTGCCCATCATGCCTGCTCTCTCCGGACGCCGTAGATCCTCGTGAACGGCTGGTTGTCCTGCATGGTGCCGTGGACGGTCAGTGACTTGCCGAGCCGGGTGAGGATCGGCGTCAACACCTTGTCGCACGTGGTGCGCCGGTCGGCGTTGATTTCGACACCGCACGGGGTGTAGTTGATCGCGATCGTGGCATGGTCGACCTCGGGCATGTGCGACAGCAACTCCGCGGCCTTGACCTCGACATGAAACCTCAGGTAGTCGGCTTGTGCGGTGGTGTACCCCTGCGACAGCAGCATGTCCTTGGTCGCCGCCACCGCGATGTCGTCACTGGGGCCTCCCGAGACGAGTCCTCTCGTTTCGCCTCCGAGCGCGAGCACGCCGTACGTCTGCTTCCCGCTGTTCGGGACGACACGCGGAGGAAGGCTGGCGGCCAACCCGGCCGCGGCCGCTGGGTACCGGTCGCCATGCACGTTCTCGAACTCCTGCCCACGCCGGCCCTGCACGCGAGCATTCCCGCTCTGGGACGACGCCGAGGTGCCCGTGCCGGTCGATGCCGACTGCCCGGCGACCGGACGCCCGGTCTGTCGCTCCGCCGCAGAGAAGGGCATGCCCGCTGTCGTGGGCGCGGATGAGGCTATGGGCGCGGTTCCGGATGTAGACGTGGTCGTCGAGACCGGCGCGGCGGAACCGGTCGACGAGCGGGCCAACCGCGACATGGCCGCCTTCTTCGTCCTCGACGCCCTGAGCGTCGCGGCGATCTGCGCCCTGGCCCGGACCCAACCGATCTTCGAGTCGATCGTGCCGGTCAAATCGTCGAAACCCGCACAAATTGCTTTGTTCCGTTCGGAAAGCTGTTCAGCGTCGCCCTGGAGGGTCCCGGTCAGGCTGTAGTACAGCAGCATGAAGTAGTCGTCCCACAGGGACTTGGCCTGGGCGACCGCGGCCTTGGACGCGTTGAGCTTGTCGACAGCCCTCGCGTAGTCAGGCTCATCGGACATCGGCCCCGGCCGGTCCGGAGTGTGGCTGGCACATGACGAGACTCCCTACCACCGTGAAGTACGGCATGCGGACCACAACAGTTACACCATGCGGCGCAGCAGAGGCCACCCTCCGAACGGGCGACACACCACGGCCTCACTTCCAGGACCCACATGACGCGCGGCCGACGTCGCTCCGACGGCACCCCCTGGGCGGGCCTGAGGCGACCCGCTGCGGCTCGATCCCGCCCAGGCCGGGTGGGGGTTCTCCACACGAGCGGACTCTTCCGACCCTCGAGGCCTATGGCGTTCACGTTAGAGCCTGAGCGTTCGATGCGCGACCAGAGCAGTGGCGTCGGACTATAGGCGGCCACCTCGCCAGCCAGCTCTATCGGCCTCGAACCCGTCAGGCAGCGCACCACTAAGCTTACGATGATCGCAAGACGGTCTGGATGTGACGTGCGGAAGGTCGTTGTGTCAAGATTCGAGACCGCAGTGAACCGAATGAAAACACAGGCAGCGACCTGTAACGTCGCAGCTCAAGAGGTGGTCTTCCCCGCGTGAGCGGGGATGGTCCGTAGTCGTACTCGTTGTCCACGGCATGCACGCTATCTTCCCCGCGCGAGCGGGGGTGGTCCGCGCCTGATGCGCCTGACCCGATTCGAGATCAAGTCTTCCCTGCATGAGCGGGGTGGTCCTCGCGGCAACCAGCCGAGCAGGTCGACGGCGCGTCTTCCCCGCGCGAGCAGGGGTGGCCCCAGGGCTACGACTGCACCGAAGATGATCCCCAGGTCTTCCCCACGTGAGCGGGGATGGTCCATCGTGCTCGACGAGGTCGAGGTGGGCGACCAGGTCTTCTCCGTATGAGCGGGGATAGGTCCCGCCCGCACAGACTGTGCAGCTGCTCAGCGTGGCGTCTTTCCCGCTCGAGCGAGGGTAGTCGGCGAATCCACGTCAACCGGTCTCCTACCAGCTGTGCCACCGTACGAGCGAGGGTTCCGCCCTCCAGGTCGATTCGCCCTTCGAGGCTGTCATGTTCCCCGCGCCAGCGGGGAACACGACCCCCTGGGCCGACGGCCATCAGTATGCGAGACTGGAACGAATCGAATAAAAACGCGCTCTTCAGCCTATGAAATCACTGGTCAAAAGGTGTTCTTCCCGCGCGAGCGCGAGTGCCCCTCCAGGGCCAGGCGCAGCTGCGCCACGTACTTGTGCTCCCCGCGCGAGTGGGTGGTCCGCCAGTGAATCTGGTGGGTCGGCGGCGTGTTCGTTCCCCCTGCGTGAACAGGGGCGCTCCGGCGTTGTCGGCCGCCAACTCTAGAACAGCAGCGCCCCCCGTGAAGTGCCGCCGTCGCGGTACCGGTCCGACCAAAACCCGCATTCCATCGTTCCTGTTTCCGGACGCCGTAGGCCCTCAGAAACGGCTCGTTGTCCCGCATGGTGGCTTCAACCCATTCGAGAGGTGGGCTCACAGCTCCGGCACAGACCGCACCCTCGGAGCTCCCGCCACGCGCCGGACGAGGTACCGGCCGGCTTGACGGCCATTCCACCGCCTTCCACGAGCCCCTTCGACCACCTCCACCTCGGGCATCCCGACGCAGAGCGCCCTCTGCGGCTAACTTCACCCGTTCGGCCGCTCTAAACCGCTTCGCGTCCCGGCATCTGTCCCGGCTGGTGTCCCAACCGGCCAGCGATGCTCGTGTTCTCACTGACGAGCACGAGAGGGATTGCATGAGAACGCCGTCTTTCCACTCCTCGCCGATCGGCGACGACATGTCTCCCGACCTAAGCGAGAGTCACTGCCTGCAGGCCACAGGTCGAATGTCTGCGGGAAGGTCGGGAAATTCGTGATCGAGTTTTTTGAAATCGAACAGCCGATGACCTTCAGCGGCGACGACCTCCAATCGTAGACAGGAGAAGAATGCACCCTCGGGTAAAGGCCGAGCATTATCCAGTACAGCTGGGTGACGGTCGTATCAGGATCGGCGGTACCGTGCGAGGAATCAATTCCGCCATCGCGGACCCGGATGGCTGGGTGTCCGCGCTGATCACGGCGCTCGACGGAGAGCGCACGGTAGATCAGGTAGCTCACGACATGCGGCGGGTCTTCCCGGACAGGTCCGAACGCGACGTGCGGGCTGCGATCAGCGACCTGATCCGCGCCGGCTACGTCGAGGACGCCGCCGAGGTGGCTCCTGGGGAGCTGTCCGAAGCGGAATGGAAACGATACGACCGAGGACGACGGTTGTGGCGCTGGATGGACCGCACACCACGGCGCACGAGTTGGGACGTGCAACTGCTGTTGAAGCGAGCGGCGGTCCTGGTCGTCGGTATCGGCGGTGTGGGAAGCACCGCGGCGCTGTCTCTGGTGATGTCGGGCGTTGGGCGTGTGCATTGCGTCGAGCCGGACATGGTGGAGCTGTCGAACCTCAACAGGCAGGTCTTGTTCGCTGACGCGGACGTCGGCAGGTTCAAGGTCGATGTGGCGGTCGAGAGGCTGCGTGCCCACAACTCCGACGTCGTGGTCACAGGTGAGCGAGCCGTCGTCGGGAGCTTGGCGGCTCTTCAAGCTCTGGCCGAGGGATTCGACGTGGTCCTGTTGGCTGCGGACAGACCGTCGGTGATCCGACGGTGGGCCAATCGGGCCTACCTGGAAACCGGCACGGCTTGGGTGCACGGGGGCTATCACGGACCACAGGCCATCGTGGGGCTGTACCGGCCGGGCAGTGGACCGTGTTACGAGTGCCTGTACGCCGAGCAGAAGACACGGCCAACGCCGATGCCAGTCCGCACGCCCTGGCCGGCGGTAACGAGGCAGCCGAGGCAACACGCGGTGAACGCGGTGACGGCCGGGATCACCGGTCACCTGGCAGCACACGCGGTCATGAGCCTGATCACCGGGGTGCCGGCGTTGCCGGCGAATCGCGAGTACGGGCTCAACCTGGTCACGTTGGACGAATGCGTCGCCCGCGGCGTGGCTGAGCCCAGCCCTCGGTGTCGGGCCTGTGGCCCGCTGCACTAAGACGGTCCAGTGACGAGCGGACCTACGCGGGAGGCTTCACGGTCCGCAGTCTCCTGCGTAGGTCCTGCGCGCGTGGCTGGTCGAGGTCGGTGAGGATCGCTATCGCTTCGGCCAGGCAGCTCTCGGCGCCGGCCAGGTCACCTTTGTGCTCCAGCGACCTCGACATCGTCTCGAGCACGCTCGCCAGGTGCTGTTGTTCCCCCGCCTCGGCGCGGTGGAGGGCAACAGCACGCCGGCACAGCTCGATAGCGATATCGTGTTCGTCGCTGCCTTGCCGGGCTACAGCGAGGTGGTGCAGGCCGTAGGCGATTCCCGCTGGCGAACCGGCTGTGCGGCGGAACTCCAGTGCGAGTTCGGCGTGCTGCAACGCCTCGTCGAAGCGGCCCCATCGTGCGTGGACGATGCTGAGGTTGGAGTGCACGACGGCTTCGACATAGCCGTTTCGTCGCCCCTTCACCAGCGGCAGAGCCTCACGGAAGTATCTTTCCGCATCGGCGAAGCGCTGTTGGAGTACCCGGGTGCGGCCGAGGCCGGTCAGCGAGTCGCCCAGCAGGCCGTGGTCGGCGAGCCATCGGGCGAGTTCGATCGCCTGATAGTGGTCGACGTCGGATTTCTCCCAGTGGTCGAGTTGCTGACGGGTGTTGGCTCGACGCAGCAGAAACCCTGCTTCGAGGGTCTGATCACCGCAGGCGTGCGCTGCGGTGACCGCCAGCGATTCGGCCCAGACCCGTGTGGGCCAGTAGGAGCGCGGGCGGAAGAACAGGAAGCGCATCGAGGATGCTATGCCCATCGTCGCCTGGTGCAGCCTTCGTTCCGCTGCCTGGCGCAGCGCCGTCTGCAACGTCGTCAGTTCACTGGTCAACCATGTCAAGGCGTGATCGCGATCGGTCAGCGGCAGCGGTGCCGTCGTCTCGCCCGGATCCACTACCAGTGATGGGTTGGCGGGGAACAGCATTCTGTCGGCCGTGATCGCTGTGTGGGCGTACCAGGCGAGTACGTCGGAGACGACGGTGCCGCGTTCGGGTTCGGTCTCGTCGAGGGCCGCGCGGTGTGCGGCGTAAGCGTGCAGGAGGTCGTGCATTCGATACCGCTTGCGTCCGACCGGCTCGACCAGGTGACGCTCCGCCAGCGCTTCCAGGTGCCGGTAGGCGGTGACGACGTTCGTGTCGGTGAGTACCGCCGCGACGTGGACTCCGACTTCGACGCCGGGGTGCAGTCCGAGCCGGCGGAAGGTGCGAGCGTGAGCGGGCGACAAGCGCGCGTAGGACCAGTCGAACACGGTACGGACGGCGCTGCGTTCGTCGTCATGCGCGCTCAAGGCGTCGAGCGGGTCCGAGTTCTCCCGGATGTCGGCAATGGTATCGGCGACACTGCTGTGCGGGCGGACCGCGATGTGCGTGGAGGTGATCCGCAACGCCAGCGGTAATCGGGCGCACACGACTACCAGGGTGTTCACCGCGTCCGTCTCGGCGTCCGCGCGAGTGGCGCCGATGATCGACCGGATCAGGGCGGTGGACTCGGCGAAGGTGAGCAGGCCCAGCGCCACCCGGTGTGTGGAACCGGTGATCGCCAGGCCGGTGAGCGCTGATCGACTGGTCACCACGGCCAGGCAGCCTGCTGCGGCAGGCAGCAGTGGGCGCACTTGGTCGGCGGTGGCGGCGTTGTCGAGCACGACCAGCACGCGTCGACCGGCCACCGAGGACCGGTACAGGGCGGCTTGGCTGTCGGGGTCCGTCGGGATCTGGTCCGCCGGGGTGCCGAGGGCCTGCAGGAATGAGGCCAGCACTCGACCGGGGGCGAGCGGGGAACCGGGACCGTGGCCGCTGAGGTCGGCGAACAGGATCCCATCGGGGAAGTGGCGCTCGACCCGATGTGCCCAGCTCACGGCCAAGGTGGTCTTGCCGACACCGGCCATGCCGGTGACCACCGCCGTCGGTGCCGGGCGCTCGTGCTCCAAGTGGTCCAGGAGGGTGTCCAGCTCGGCGATTTCGCCGACGCGGCCGGTGAAGTCGCCGATGACAGCAGGTATCTGCCGGGCCCTGGGCGGGATGCGGCGTGCCGGTTGCTGTGGCAACACCACTTGGTGGATCGTGGCGGCCTGCACCACCGATCCGCCGACATCACCGACCTCGTTGTGTGTGCTCGTCGCGTCGCTCATGACTCCAGTTTCGCCCGACGAACACCCGAGTCACGGCAGCACCGACCCGCGCCTGCGCAGGACGATCAGCGGCGCGGTGTCAGAGCTGTACCGCGTTCAACCATCGGCGCACCTCCTCGGTCCGGGCGTGTGCTTCCGGATCGGAGAAGTCGACCAAGAGCGCCAGCGCCTCGTTCCACCGCTGCCGTGCCTGCACCGGGCTGCGTTGAGCGTGGTGGATCTCCCCTTGGGCACGCAGCGCCAATGCCTCGCCATAGCGGTCCCCCACCTCGTGGAGGACCTCTACTGCCTGCACGTACGCCTTCATCGCCTCGATGTAGTGACCCTGCTGCCCGTGCACCACGCCGAGTTCGTACAGTCCCTGACCTTCGCCCTGACGGTCTCCGAGATCGCGGTAGAGCCGCAGTGCCTTCTCAAGGCATCCAACGGCGGTTTCTGCCTGGCGCATGATGCCGTGGGCGACGCCGAGGTGGTGCGAGGCGCGCCCCTCGCCATGGCGATCACCCATCCCGCGGAACACCCGTATGGCTTGTTGGTAGCAGAAGACGGACTCCTCGGGTCGCTGCATCTGCCCGTAGGTGGTGCCGAGGTCGTGCCACAGGAGGGCCTCGCCGCGGCGGTCTCCGACGCCGCGTCGGATCGCCATAGCTCGACGGTAACAAGCGATGGCGTCATCGAACCGACGTGTCTTGCGATGGACGTCTCCGAGGTCGGTGAGGACTCGTGCTTCCCCGGGACGGTCTCCGATTTCCTGGGCGATCAGCTGGGCCTGCCGATAGTGGCCGACCGCGTCCGCGAACTGTCGGGCATCCGTCAGCGCACGGCCCAGGTTGCTGTGTGCTGTGCGCTGCGCGTGTCGGTCGGAGGTGCGCTGTGCCGCATGGAGGGCCGTTGTGCCCAGCGCGATCCATTCCTCCGAGTACCGTCGGAGCTCGTGGTACCCGGCGAGGTGCGCGGCGATGTCGAGGACGAGCGCGTCGTGGACCTCTGTCGCACGGTCGACCGTCGCGGCCAGGGTGCTGTGCTGGATGTCGAGCCAGTCCAGCGCTTCACGCCGACTGGAGAACCTGTTCGGTCCGGCTACTGGAGCACCGTGCGCGTCGAGTCGATCACTTGCGGCGCGTGTGGCCGCAGCGTACTCGTTGACGAGGCGGGCGAAGGCATCGTCGCGTTCGGTCTCGGAATCATCGGACTCGACGAGCTGTCGAGCGTAGAGGGCGATCAGATCGTGAAAGCGCCACCAATCGTAGTCGATGCCGTCCTCCAGAAGGTGGGCGCGGCGTAGTTCGTGCAGCAGGTTACGGGTTTCTCCCAGCGGTTGGCCGCTGAGGGCGGCGGCAGCGCTGCTGCCGGTCTGCACACCGGGGTTGAGCGCCAGCAGCCGGAACATCCGGGCGGTGCGGGGCTGCAGTTTGTCGTAGGACAGGGTGAAGGCGACCACGACCGAGGATGTGCTGTCGCGGGAGAGGGTACCGAGACGCTGTCCGGCATCGGTGAGGTCTTCGGCGAGCTGCTTTACCGACAGCGCAGGGGCCTCGACCAGTCTCGCGGCGCTGATGTAAAGGGCCAGGGGGAGAAACCCGCACAGCGTCACGACTTTCGCGGCGTCCTGCGCGGATCTGGCGATCCGGTCGTCTCCTGGACGGGCGCGGCGCAGGTGTTGGTCCAGTTGCTTTATTGCAATTTCCGTCGATGGAAGATCGACCGGAATCGGTCGCAGGTTGACGCGCGAATTGCCCAGTATGCTACGAGATGTGACCAACAGTTTGTGAGGCGGTGAGTCAGGCAGTAGAAGCTCGACTTGCTCGGTGTAGGCCGCGTTGTCGGCGACGATCAGGATCCGTCTCTCCGCTTGGGCATGACGATTCAGTGTCTCTCGGTACAACACGACGTAGTTGTGTCGCATCCCGGCTGGTTGATCGCTCAACACACTCATCTGCCGCAGGAGCGCGGGCACCGTGTCCTCCGGGAGGATCGGGAACGGTGAATAGCCTTGGAGGTCCAGGAACAGCACATCGGTGAACCTGGACCGCTTGAGCGCCTCGTGAGCGACGTGGATGGCCAGGGAGGTCTTGCCCACGCCGGGCAGGCCCGTCAGTACCGGCGCAGGTGCGGGATCACTGTCTTCCAGTAGGAGCACCAACTCTTCGACCTGCGCTTCACGTCCGACCAGCAACGGCCGAGCGGGCAGTGTCACCACCCCACCCCTTGAGTCGAGAGGGGCAGGAGTGTTCAGCGAAGGGTCATCGGCTTTGATGCGGTCGCGCAGGTTCCGGAGTTCGGTACCCGGCTCGCCGCGGTCCGACCCGCGCAGGAGGGCTTCGAACTTGTCGTAGACGGACACAGCCTCGCCACGTTGTCCGACCCGGTGCAGAGCCTCCATCCGGAACTCCACCAGCGCCTTGTCGAAGGGCCGGCGAGCCAGCGGCTCACTGATCTCGTCCAGCACGCGCTGTGGATGTCCCTGCTCAAGGTAGGCGGAGATCAGCAGCTGCCATGCGTTGCTCCACTGTAGCTCCAGTGCCTCGCGGGATGCGCTCACCCAACTGTTGTCCCCCAGTCCCTGCAGCGCCACCCCCCGCCACTCGGTGAGTGCCGCACGTGCCGCGTCCGCGACGCGTTGCGACGAGTCCTCACGGCGAGCGATGTCCAGGTGCCGCTGAAACCTCACGTGATCCACCCGGTCCGGATCGACTTTGAGGACGACGGCCTCGTCGGTCGACTCGATTCGGGCCGCGCCGTCGCCGTGGGTCTCCAACGCCCGGCGCAGGCTACGACGGTACTTGCCGAAATCCCGGCGGTAGTCGCCGATCTTGACCTGCGGCGGGGCGTCGACCTCCCACATCCTGCTGATCAACGACCTTACCGAGACCCACTGGTTTGGCTTTATCAGCAGGGCCGCCAGCAGCATCCGGTCCAACCGGGCACGTAGCGCGACAGGCCGGTCGTCACCGTCACGGATCTCGACGGGCCCCAGGACACGTAGGTCCACCGACAGCTCCTCCTGTAGTGAACGACCGTCTCACGATAGGGGTGATCCGACCGAATCCACCAGTGAAAAATGTTTTCACGAGAACAGGTGAACTATCCGCAATAAGACGGAATACGTCTGCCTTCGATCCGCTATGGTCGGCAATCGCAAGCAGCGCAGGAGCACGACGCCCACCGTCGAATGGTCCGAACACACCATGCATGGTCTCGATATAGCCCCCCGCACCAGAGGACCACACACCGGCCGCAGTATCGGCCACGACCGGTGATGCACACTCCCGTATTGGCGGGGAAGTAACTGCCGCACGCCTGCGCGCGAAACAACCAAGCGGTACACCCCCGCCTGCACGGGGATCCACGACCGGCGTTGACCATGCCGTGCATCGAACAGCCACAACCTACCATCCTGCCCTCCGCGGTGACACCTGCGCGACCATCTGGATCTTCCAGTCGATCGAACCGTTCGAGCACGACCAAGCTTGGCTGTTTGAGGAGCTGTCCAGCGATGCGGACCATGTGGACGATGTGGAGCATTAAACGCGGACTGACCACGCCCTATTTGCTGATCCACCATTTGATCGACACCGCGGCAGCCATGGTCGCGCTGTGGGATGTGCACGTATCGGCCGGTTTGCGCTCCTGGCTCGCCGAGGAATTGCGCACAAGCGAGGACCAGGCAGGCAGGTTCATCGCCCTGCTCGCGGGTCTGCACGACATCGGCGCGGCCACTCCGTGCTATCAGGACGATGTGGCCCCCGCTTCGCCGGACTGGATCGGCCACGACGAAGCCGGGTACTTGGCGCTGCCGACCCTGCTGGCCTCTCCCGACTCCACCGAGCCGTTCCAGGCATCGGTGGCGTACCGGATCGGCCAACTGATCGGCGGACATCACGGCGTGTTCCACACCACCGACCTGAGAAGAGTCGAGCGCCCGCTCAAGCTGGAGCCACGCTTGGGCGACGAATCCTGGCACCGGGCTCGGGCCGACATCGTCATGTTGATCACCAACCTGGTCGCCGACCAGCCGCTGCCCGAACGGCTCCCCGCGGTCGCGGCCTCGGTGCTCGCCGGAATGGTCGCCACCGCCGACTGGCTGGCCTGCGACACGGCGGAGTTCATCCCCGCTCAGCAGGCCGACGCACCCGACGACCTGGAGGACCGCTTCGAGTACACGCAGACGGTCATGCGCGCACGGGTGATCGCCGCCGGACTGCGGGCTCCGCAGTTCCCCGATGCGGCTTCCAGCACCGAGGTATGGGGCATCGAACCAACCCCGTTGCAACGCTCGATCGCCGAGGAATTGATCCCGGTCATGGACGAGGCGGGCCTGTTGCTCATCACCACGCCCCCGGGTACCGGCAAGACGAGAGCCTCGTTGCTCGCCGGGCACGCGCTCGGCATCGCCACCGGCCGTCCGGGGATGTTCTACGGAGCGGCGACCACGATGACGGCGCACGAACCGCGGGCTCAGCTCCAAACCTTCACCTCCGCCATCACAGCCGAATCCGTTGCGGTGCCGCTGATCTACGCGGGGGCCACCGTTCCAGGGGTCGGTGGCCGACCGGGCGAGGCGGAGCGGTCGCATGACGTCGACACGTCCCTGTTGGCTCCCGTGTGCGTCGGTGGCGTCGACCAGGCGTTGCTGGCCACGGTGAAAGCGCGTCACAACATGCTGCGCATGTACGGCCTGGCCAACAAGACGCTCATCTTGGACGAGGTGCACGCGCTCACCACGCACCAGCGCGAACTGCTGTCCGTGCTCCTGTCGTGGTGCGGTCGCATAGGCGTGGGCGTGGTCCTGATGTCGGCCACCCTGCCCGTCCCATTCCGGCAGCAGTACGTCACGGCGTACCGGGAAGGTGCCGGCGTCAGCGAACCCGCCACGCCCGACATCCCCGGCCCCGGATGGAGCTTCATCGGCCGCTCCGGCCGGATCCTGCAACCGTCGAGCGAGGCACGCCACACGATGACGGCCCTACGCTCGCCACTTCCCAGGCTTCAACTATGCCTGTCCTCTGGCCCGCAGGAGCGTGAGGCGGAGATCGAACGATACGCGCGCCAAGCCGCCCAGGCGGGCGGGTCCATCGCCGTCGTGTGCAACACCGTCGCCGATGCCGAGGACACTTTCCAGGGTCTGAAGCGGACACGACTCCCCCATGTCGATCTTCTCTTTCTGCACTCCGACCTTCCCGACGAGCAGCGGCACCGCATCACCGCGGACCTGACCGCATCGTTCGATCACGACCACGGTCAACGAGCACCGTCGGTCGTGGTGGCGGATCAGTCGCTGGACAGCCTGGATCTGGACTTCGACCTCGTCCTCAGCGACCTGGCGCCGATCGCGACGCTGGTGTTACGCCTGGGCAGGTGCTGGAGGCGCGACCGGAAGCACCCCGACGGCTCCCCTGACCGCCCCACATGGGCCACCGAGCCGCGACTGGTCGTCCTGAGCCCCGCCGAGCTTCCACGCGAGGATCCCGAGCCGACGCGATGGCGCACTGCGCACGCCCGCTACGAAATCGCCGCGACCCATCACATCCTGACCGTCATGGACCCGAGCCTGCCGTTCCCCGCCGACATCGATCGCCTGGTGCGACACGTACACGCCGCCGATCCCGCTCAACTCGACGGTGAATTGCTGCAGCTGTGGAGCAGGCAGCACGCGTCGGACCGGGCGCAGGTCCACCGTGCCGGGATCACCGGAATCCGCTACGCCCACCAGGCGAACGACCTCGCCGACCTGACCAGCCCTCTATCCCCCACCCCGCTCGCCACGACGTGACGGTGGTCCGCAACCCGATCCCGCCCACAGCCGGAAAGGTCATCAATGCCACGACCCTCCTATCCCGTCGACAGCAGGCCCTGGATACCCGTGGTCGACCTCGACGGCGAACACGACATGCTGTCCCTGCGTGACCTCATGGAGAAGGCGCACCTGTTGCGCGATATCGCCGTCACGGCACCGCCCGCGGCCGCGGCGCTGATGCGGCTGCTGTACGTGATCGCGGCACGCGTCACCGGACTCGACAGACTGGACCCTCCAGCCACCACGAACCAGCCCGACGCGCCGGAGGAATGGCTTACCAGAAGGGCAAAGGAGGCCCTCGTCGGCCACTTCCGCCCGGACTCCGTCCGGCAGTACTTCGACCGCCACGCCGGCCGATGGGACCTCTTCTCACGGCATGCTCCGTGGATGCAGGACCCGCGGTTACGCGATGAGTCCAAACCCATCGGCGTCAACCGATTCGACCCCACCCGCCCCAACGACAACTCCCAGGTCTGGTTCCGGCACACCCATCACGACCGCGCCACCCCCATACCCACCCCTCAGGCGATCCTGTGGCTGTTGATGCACCACCAGTACGGAGCCGGAGGCGGCGGTGGCACCCGCACCGTCGAGACAACAACGGTCGACGGATCCGTGCGCAGAGCCTCCGACCAGTACATGTCCTCCGGCCCTCTGCGCGCCATCCTGACGTTCTACCCACTCGGGCACACGTTGTTCGAGTCGCTCATCGCCGGACTGCCTGACCCGACCAGCCCACCGGAGGCAGGCGAGGACGCCGCTCCATGGGAACGAACGGAACTTTCGGACCCCCTGGCCCCGCCACCTCAGATGACCGCTCCCGCAGGTCTGCTGATCGGACGCAGCCGCCACGCGCTGCTGCTGCACCCCGACGTCACCGGTGACAACGTCGTCGACGCACGCCTCACATGGGGTTTCAAAGAACCCCATCCCCCCGTACTGCGCCATGACCCGTACGTGATCGTCGATCGCGACAGCGGCGAGGGCGAGTGGCACCCGCGGCGAACAAACGCCGAACGCGCCCTGTGGCGCGATCTCGACGCGCTGCTGGCCGACTCCGATCGGCACCTACGACCGGAGATCATCAGAACGATGCGGTCCCTCCCCGCGCACATCCGCGATGAACTCGTGGTCCGCGCCTACGGGGTCGACCAAGACCGACAAGCCACCGACAAACAGTGGATCACCGCCACCACGCCCACGTTGTTCGGCTGGCTGTTCGAGGAAGACCCGACGAAATTCCGAGGTGCCGAACTGCTGCGCACCGCGGCCGACACGGTGGCTGGTTCGCTGCGGTTCACGTTGAAGCAAGGCTACCGGTCCCTGGCGGTAGCGGGTTCTCGACCGGACAAGAAAGACGTGCCGTGGGTGACCTCCGCCATGGCGCACTACTGGCCGCACGCACAAGACCTGTTCTGGGACAGGTTTCTCGACGAGGACTTCACCGAGCCGCACCGCGCGTACACCGCAATCGCCGTGGACGCGCTGCGCTTCGCCACGGACCACGAAGCCCACCACACGGCAGTCGCCCGCGCCCAGGCGGACATGACTCGCTTCCTGCGTCGTGTCGCAGCGAAAAAGGAACCCCGGACAGACAGGACACCTACATGATCCCCAAAGCGACACTGGCCGATTTTACACCGCGCATGGCCATGTACTCCGCGTCCAACCCGGAGATCAGATCGGCGCTGCGCTCCGGGCTGGGCAAACCGGTCGACCGCTGCGACCACATGCACGGTCACCTCGCGCACTGGCTGAACGCCGAACGTGGGGGAACCCGGATCGACGATCACGATCAGCGCTGCCTGTACACCATCGCCTCCCTGATCGCCCACACCCCCGAAGGCGCCATCCCGGACGTGCGGCCGGGAAATCTCGGAGCGACCCTCGCCGTCGCCACCCGCCGCGGGATCCTCGCCGCCGCCACGACAGCACGTTCGGTCGAACGGCTCGGCAAGCAGCCGTCCGAGACCGTCTGCCGAAGCCTCGTCCATATCGTGGTTCCACTGCGCAGCAACCGCATCCCGGTCGACTTCACGGTCCTGCTCGAGGACCTTCTCGCCTGGCCGCACAGCCAGCACCGCGTGCGCAAGAACTGGTTGCAGAGCTACCACATCGGCCTGGACAAAGAGGACGAGCCCTCTCCACCCGACAGCAACCAGGACTGATCGGCCAAGACCTCCCACGCAGCACCAATCCCGCTCACCGAAGGACATCACCATGCACGTGGACATCCACGCACTGCAAACAGTCCCTTACAGCAATCTCAACCGCGACGCCCAGGGGGCACCCAAGGAGACCGTGTACGGAGGCAAGACCCGCACCAGGGTATCCAGTCAATCCTGGAAGCGCGCAGTGCGCCTGAAGATGGAACAGCAATTCGGCGACCCGACCATCCGCACCCGTCAGGTCGCCGGAGCGGTCCGAGACGCCCTGGTCGAACAGGACTGGGACGACGACACCGCACGTAAAGCAGGACGCGCGGTGATGTTCAGCGCGGACACCATCGCCAAACGGTCCAAGGACAAGGACGGCGGTGTCACACCCGACGACCACACCGACCTGTCAAAGGTCTTGTTCTGGATTCCGAAGGCCGCCATCGCGGAGCTGGCCGGACTGTGCCAGGAGCACCGCGGCGTCATCGCAGCGACCACACTCCCGACCGGCGAAGACAGCGGCAACGGTGCCGACACCGGCAAGAACAGCGCCGGTAAAGCCAAGCGCACCAAGGCGGACAGGAACAAAGCCGAGATCATCCTGCCGCCCGCCGAGGTCGACCAGATCCTGCGCCGCCGCTCGCCCACGATCAACCTGTTCGGCCGGATGCTGGCGGAGATGCCCGGACACGGAGTGGACGGTGCCACGCTGTTCGCGCACGCGTTCACCACGCACGAAACAGCGGTCGACTTCGACTTCTTCACCGCAGTGGACGACATTACGGCCGAGGATTCCACCGGCTCAGGACACCTGGCGACCGCCGAGTTCGCCTCGGGGGTGTTCTACCGCTACAGCAGCGTCAACATCAGCGACCTGGCCACGAACGTGGGCACCATGGACGACGCACTGACCACCCTCGGCGCCTACCTCAGCGCGTTCTGCTCCGCGATCCCCAGCGGTAAGCAGAAGACCACCGCCGCGGTAACGGTACCCGAACTGGTCCACATCGCCGTACGCCACCAGCCGTTGTCGCTCGCCGGTGCGTTCGAGAAACCCGTCCGCAGCGCTGTGGACGGAGGACACGCCGAACCTTCACGACGGCTGCTCGCCGAATACGCCGCGCGGCTGCACCGCTTCATCGGCCACGACGGACTTGTCTGGCACGGCCACGCCAGCATCGACGAGTACGACTACAGCCCGCTGGGCGAGCGCAGCGACACCCTCCACGACCTGATCGCCACCGCGATGACCCGGACCGGTAACGCCGCATGAGCGCACTGCTACTACGCATCGGTGGCCCGATGCAGTCATGGGGCACCCACTCCACCTGGAACGAGCGCGATACCAACACCTACCCCACCCGATCCGCGCTGATCGGGATGATCGCCGCCGCGCGCGGCGAGCCTCGGGGAACCGACCTGTCCCACTACCGGACACTGCGCATCGGCGTCCGGATCGATCGGCCCGGCCACCGCTTGGTCGATTTCCACACCGTCGGAGGAGGACGCTCCGCCGCGCAGACCGTCCCGACATCGAACGGAAGCCGCAGACCCCAGGGCGAAGGCACCATCGTCAGCAACCGCCACTACCTGACAGACGCGGTCTTCACCGTCGCACTCACCGCCGACGACGACCTGCTCGACATGGCCGAATCCGGACTGCGCCATCCCCACTGGGCCGGGTTCCTCGGACGTCGATCATGCCCACCCGACGGTCCCCTGATCCTCGCGCGGATCGACCACCCGCAGGAGTGGCTGCACGCGAAGCTGCCCCTCGCGCGTCGCCGTCACTGGAACACCGACAACGTCGCCGTCGACTTCATCACCGACATCCCCCCGGCCGGAGCACCGACCCGGACCGAGGAGATCCCCGACGTCCCGATCTCCTTCGACGAGATCAACCCCTCCTACCGCACACGCACCGTCCACCACTACCGACGTCACATGCCCGCCACACTGTGCGCCGGATACGGCACCGAGTACCTACAGGCCCTCGAACACGCCTTGAAGGGTGCCTCATGACCACGACTCTTGCCACCGTCACCACCCTGACCAGGCTCCGACTGAGCCCCTACCACCTGTCCACCGCAAGCGATGTCGCCGACATCCACGTCATGCACCAACGAGTGATGCGGATGTTCCCCCAAGCCACCACTCCACACCCCCGGGCAGAACACAACGTCCTCTTCCGCATCGTGCGGATGCCCACCAACACCATCGTGCTGGTGCAGGCGACGACTCGCCCGACTCCGGACCTCCTACCCACCGGCTACGCAGCTGCCGACACGATCGACCTCACCCCTCTGCTGGACCGACTCGACCACGGAACCCGCGTCCGCTACCGGATCGTGGCCAATGCCACCGCAATACACACCACGGAACCGGGCAAGAAGCGACGCCTCTGGCTTCACGACGAGGAAGCGATCCAGTGGTGGCAGCGCCGTGCTAACCAAGCAGGTCTGGCGGTGCAACACACCCGCCTGACCCAGGAGACCCTCCTGACAGGAGCCCGACCGAAGTCCGCCGGAGGGCAACGCCTGCACCACGGTGCCTCCCAGTTCGACGGCATCGCGGTCATCAACGACCCGGACGCCATCCGGAGGGCCGTGACCACCGGAATCGGACGCGCGCGATCGTACGGGTGCGGTCTGCTCACCCTTGCGCTGTGCGCCCCTCGGTGAGCCGTAACAGGCCACCTGGAGCATGGCTTGAATCGCAGTCGCATCCGTACAAATGGGACAGTCCACAAGGCCACGCCGCCATGGCTCCTCATGAGAGTCTCCCCCACGCAGCGGGGTGATCCGTGGATGAGCTGGCACATCCACCCGCGCGAGCAAGGGGTGGTCCAAACGCCGCCGCCCAATCGATTCCGGCATACCAATCTTCTGCGCGAGCAGGGGTGATCCGCGGGCCCGGTCGACGATGGACTGGGCCGGGCGGTCTTCCCCGCGCGAGCGAGGGTGGTCCCCTGGGGTTCTGCTACCCGGCTGAGGCGTACGAGTGCTCCCCACGCGAGCGGGAGTGGTCCGCACCTGCTCGGCAAGCCAGTCGTCTCGGTGTAGTGCTCCCCGCGCGAGCGGGGGTCCGCGCGACCCGTCGACCGGAGAGTACGTGGTCGAGTCTTCCCCACGCGAGCGGGGATGGGTTCCGGAGCGAGCCAGCGAGCCTCTGAGATCCGCAACGAGTTCCGCTAGCAGATCTGCCGGAACGGCAGGTCAGGAACGTAGCGAGTCCATTCCTCTTCCGTCATCGACCGCCCGGCGGCGGCACACAGGGACGCTTCGACGTCTGTGGTATATCCGACGTCCCACAGGCGCACCGCGCCGTCGACTCCGCCGCTGGCCACGGTGCGGCCGTCAGGGGCGAAGGCGACCGTGCGGACGGGAAGCCTGTGTCCCATCGGTGGTTGACTGACCTGACGCCTCGAATCCAGGTCCCACAGGCGCACGGTCGCATCCGCGCTCCCACTGACCAGCAATCGGCTGTCCAGGCTGAACGCGACCGCGCTGACAGCACCCGTGTGGCCCAACAGCGGATCTCCGACGACCTCTCCCGTGTCCACGTCGGACAGCCGGATCACACCTCCGCCGCCCGTCGTGGCCACCAAGCGGCCGTTCGGGCTGAACGCCAGAGGTACGGCTCCGGTATCCGGCAGGGCGAGCTCTCCGATACGCCGCCGGGTCCCGACATCCCACACCTCGATCTTCCCCCCGTCCCGCTGCGCGGCTAACCGGTTGCCGTCCTGGCTGAAGACGACCGACAGCGCCTTGGCCCCGTCCAGCGAGGCAATCTGCTGACGTCGCGCAACGTCCCACAGCCGCAGGTCGTCGTCGTCGAACACCGCCAAGGTCGTGCCGGTCGGGTCGAGGGTCGCCGATGCGGCGGGACCGATGGTGGCATCCCCGGTGACGTCGCGATCGCGGAGCGTCCAGATCCGCAGGTGGCCTTTGTCCTGGTCGTCCTTGTGGTCCGTGCCGTGGACCAGCGCCGTGCCGTCGGCGGTGACCACGACCGAACGCGGATAGCCCACGATCTGTGGCTGCTCGCTGTCCACGACGGCTCGCGTTCCGACGTCCCACCACGTGACCACGGGCTTTCCGTTGATTCGTCTGACGTTCCCGGCCTCGCAAATTCCCAGGCACTGGGCGTTCCCGTTCGGGTCGTCGGCTCCCCACTCCCCCAGGCTCGCCGCCACCAGCGAACGGCTGTCCGGCGTGAAGGCCACCGATGCCACCTGCCCGATGTCCGCGGTGCGCGGTGCGGCGGAGCGGACGTGCGCGGTGACGTCCCACAGGCGGACCGTGCCGTCGCCGCCGCCACTGGCCATCAGTCTCCGGTCGGGGCTGAAGGCGAGCGAGACCACCGACCGTGAGTGGCCGGCCAGCGCGGGCCCGTGTTGCCGGCGTTCGTCGACGTCCCAGAAGCGGATGGTGCCGTCGTGGCCGCCGGTGGCCAGCAGGCTGCTGTCGGCGGCGAACGCGGCGGCAACGGTGCTGATGCTGTCGTTGGGCTGACTGCGTCCACCGACGAGGGTTCCGTGCCGGTCGGGGTTCGCGGCGTCCCATACGGTCACCGAGCCGTCCAAGGCCACGGTCGCGGCGATCTCGCCGTCTGGTGCGACCGTCGCCGAGGGCGACAAGAACGCCGCCGATTGCGTGGGCAATGCCGAGAAGGCGGAGAGTTGGCGTTGCTCGGCGACGTCCCAGAAGCGGGCGGTGCCGTCGATGGACGCGCTCATCAGGGTCCGGCCGTCCGGCCTGAACGCGACCGACGGCCCGAGCATGGCGATCGGGTGGTGCTCGTGCCCCGCCAGTTGCCCGAGAGGCCGACGTGACGCCACATCCCACAACCGGATCGTGCCGGAGTCGCAGCCGGTGGCGAGAATCGAGCCGTCCGGGCTGAGCGCGATCGGAGGCGCGAAGGGGATGGGGATCGACCTCGGGCCTTGGCCGCAATTGATCGTCTCACCCTTGCGCTTACCCGTTGCGATATCCCAGAAGGTCACCGAGTCGGACTCGTCCGCGGTGATCAGCATGCCGCCGTCCGGGCTGAACAACAGCGAGCGGACCGGTTCGCCGTCCTCCCCGAGCCGCCGCTTCTCGGTACGGGTCGCCACGTCCCACAGGCGAACGGACTCGTCGGCGGTCGCCAGGAGTCCGCCGTCCGGGCTGAACGCCACGGCGTTGCCCCCGGTGTCGAGGACGAACACCCCGGGACGTCCCGCGGCCTGGTACATGCCGGCCCTGGCCTCGGGAGTCGCTCTCACGCGCCAGGCGGTCAAGGCGAGCAGCCTGGACAGCGCGGGGTCCGCGTCACCGAGGCGTTCGGCACGTCCGGCCAGCTCGCGGGACAAGGACCGGTCACGCTGCTGCTCGACCTCACCGCGTTGCCACAGCGCCACTCCGGCGAGGACCAGCACCAGGCTCATGAGAGCGGCGAGCAGGGACACGGCCGTGTTGCGCACGCGTGTCGTGGCGCGGTGGCGGCGGACGTCCTCGCTGTCCAACTCGTCCTTCGGAAGGCCGTGCAGCGGAGCGGCGACCGATGTGACGACCGAACGGAACCGGCTGTGGCGCAACGACAACTCGTCATCCGACCCTGCCCAGGCCAGGTCTGCCCACAGCGGTTCCGCGGGGAACCAACCCGCCAGGTCGCGCGGTAGTGCGTCGGTTGCGTCCCAGTCGAAGTCGTCGTCTCCCCAGGCGATCGCGCCACCGGCCCGAACGATCAGGAAGGTCTCCGGTTCTCGGTGCTCACGCCAGTAGCGCACCTCGCGGGCGACCCACTCCGAGCCGGCCGCGTTCGGGGACGCCACGAGCACGAAGTAGCGCGACCGCCGCAGGGCTGACACGATCAACTCGGGCAGGTTGGCCCCCGCGGGCAGGCTCTCCTCATCGCGGAACACCCACAGCGCGCGACGGCGATACCACGGACGGGCGAGGTTGTGCAGACCATCGCGCAGCGCCAAGGCCACCCGGTGATCGACGTGGCTGTAGGACAGGAACGCGTCGAGCATCGGATCGACATTTCGGTCCATACCCGTTAAGCATAGTCACGGATCATCCGCACGGCCGAGCCGACGAACATCGACCCAACCTCAGACCGGGAAACCCGCATATTTGCGGCGATCACAAAACCCGGATAGTTGAGGTGACATCTCCATGAAGGGAGACAGCTACCGACTCAAGGACCGCGACCTCGGCCGGGTCCCACCGGCCGCCAACACCAACGATTAGACCGACAACCACCCAAGGGGGTCAGATTTCATCCGACCACCGGGGGTCAATGTTCCGGCGTCGTTGACAGTTGCCCGCCAACCACTCCGAGACCATCCGGGTTCTCCCCGCGCGAGCGGGGGTGGTCCCGCAGCGAGTTCGTCGGGGTGCGGCGGGGCGGGGTTCTCCCCGCGCGAGCGGGGGTGGTCCCGCGTCAGGAAGCTCACCCGGACTCACCACCCTGTTCTCCCCGCGCGAGCGGGGGTGGTCCGAGGGCGCGGGCGCCGTCGCTGGTGGGCGTCAGGTTCTCCCCGCGCGAGCGGGGGTGGTCCGGGCGTGGGGGAGCGCTACGACAAGTTCACCGCGTGCTCCCCGCGCGAGCGGGGGGTGGTCCCATCCCGCGTCGGCCCGTGGTTGCACCACGGTTCGTGCCCACCGCGCGAGCAGGAGTGGTCCCTCCGCCGCGATGGCGAGCCCGAGACCGGTCCTGCGCTCCCCGCGCAAGCGAGAGTGGTTCGACGAGGAGCTGGACTACGACACCGTCGTAGCCATGCTCCCCGCGCGAGCGGAGATGGTCCAGGTACACCTGCCGCTCGTCATCCACGATGTCGTGCTCCCCGCGCGAGCGAGGATGGTCCGGTCCCGTCCCGCCGGCCGCGCCGGCAAGTCTTCCCCGCGCGAGCAGGGATGGTCCGCCGCCGGACGAGTGCGAGTACGGGCCATGCAGGTCTTCCCCGCGCGAGCGGGTGGTCCCTGTCGCAGGCGCAGATCGCCACGTGGCGCCAGGTGCTCCCCGTGCGAGCGGGGATGGTCCCCGTCTACGGCCACACCCTTTCCGAAGGCGACGACGCAATTCGGATGGCACTGACCACCCGGCAGGCCGCACTGACTCCAAGTGGTTCGGCCACAGTGCGGCATGTGCGCGCGGTGGCGTCGGCGGACGCGGCAGCCGCCTGAACGGCGCCGAGAACACCGCGAAACCGTCACGGTGCCCTGGGAATGTCCGGGGCCCGATTCGCACGTTTCGCGGCCGCTGGGCGGTTGACGTACCGGTGGGCTCGGCAACCGTCCGGCGGCCCTGCCGGGTCACCACCAGTCCGGGGCGGCCCGCCAGTCGGACACAGTGGGGCGTTCACCTCCGGTGGTCATGAACTCGTGTGCGGCTCGGCGCACCACGTCCAGCGGGATCTCGGAATCGGCCGGGTACTCGGTATCCGAATTCATCAGGTAGTACAGGATCGGTTCGTCCGCACTCCAGTCGGGGCCGGGGGCCTGCGAGCTGAACCACTTCTGTCCGCCCCCGGAGTAGTACAGCGCGCCCCGTCCGGCCCGACCGTGGAGCCCGACGTTGAAGTTCGCGCGGCCGGAGTTTTCGACCACGTACAGGTCCACGAGGATGCGGCCTTCCCGCGCGGCCACGATGTCCAACACGGCGTCCAGCTCGGCCGGAGTGCGGACGATCACGGAGGCGTCCTGTTCCTCGTCGTACCAGACCTCTAGGTCCACCACGGCTGTGCTCCTCCTGTATAGCGGGTGCGGGTGCGCATCCCTTTGGTGTTGATCCCGTACACGGTCAGTGTGGCCCCGTCCGGAAGGAGGATCGGCACTAGGGTGTCGCAGTTCAGCTTTCCTTACATACCACATGGTTGAGCACTACCGTGGCGTGTCTGATCCCGTTTGCGGTCATGTGCGCGGCCAGCTTCATTTCAACGTCGCCAGCTCGGGCCGTGCCCTCCGCCCATCCTTTTTCCGTCAGCTGTTCGTTCACGAGCTTGGAACGGGCGTCGCGTCCGCTGATGATCTGCTGGACCTGACCGTCCGGGCCGATCCACCGGCCGTGCGTCCTCTGTCCTGTTCCGGGCTCCACAGGCGGGGGCAGTTCACGCCGTAGCGCCTCGATCCGTTCAGGTGGGATCACGGGCGGGTCGTCGAGTTCGACCTGGCGGGCCGGGGGTCGTTGCGGCGACGGCGCCGGGGGTGGCTGCGCCGGGGGCCGTGCGGGCCGCTGGGCGGCCAGCGCAGGGTCGGGAGTGCCCCTCCAGCCGTTAGGCTGGCCGCGTAGCTCTCGGCGGCTTTCACGGCCTCGTTGAGCAGCGGCCAGTAGTGGCCTTTGCACGCGTCCACCACCTGGGTGAACGCGGCCAGCACCTGTTCCCCGTCCGCTCCGAGATGACGCGCGCCCTCCAGCGTGCGGCTCAGGATGTCGTGTGCCTCCTGAGCCAGGTCTTCCGCCTGTTCGAGCGCGGTCCGCGCCTGCCCGCCCTTTGTGCACGCGGCCCGGACCTGTACGGCCACGTCCCTGGTTAACGCCACGCCCGCCCCTTTCCCTGCGGCGTGAGCGTGGCACAAGGCACCGACAGTCACCGGACGACACGCACCGTTCCGGACTTGCCCACTTGCGGAGGCACGGGAAGTAGCGGGCAAGTGGCGTGATTTGTCGAATTGACAGTAAGTGCCCGTTTCCGAGCTTGGTCGCGCGGAGGGGCTTTGGTGCGCAGACAGGGGAACTCCTGGTAGATCGGACGGTGTCTATGCGCCGTTCCACCAGGAGTTCCGTTGTTATCGTGCCCGATCCCCGCGGGCGGTGTCACCGCGGGTTCCCCATGCTGTCGCCTGGCCGCCTCCCACCAGCCCACTCGACGGACAAGGCGGTACCCCACCGACGTCACCGACGCCCAGTGGGCCGAGCTCGACCCGCTGCTGCCCGATCCGGCGTGCCTGGCCGGTCGCGGCGGGCGGTGGGAGAAGCACTGCCGTCGGGTGATCGTGGACGCGATCCTCTACGTGGTCGACAACGGCATCAAGTGGCGGGCTCTGCCGACGGACTTCCCGCCGTGGCCCACGGTCTACAAGCGCTTCGCACTGTGGGAGAAGGCCGGTGCTTCACAGCGGCTGCTCGACGCGTTGCGTGACCGCGTCCGTCTGGTGGAGGGCCGGGTGGCGGCGCCGTCGGCGGCGGTCATGGACTCGCAGTCGGTGCGCGCCGCCGAGACCGTCGGCCGGGCCACCCGCGGCTGGGACGGCGGCAAGAAGGTCGCCGGCCGCAAGCGCCACATCGTCGTGGACACCCTGGGCCTGCTGGTGGCCGTGTTGGTCACCCCGGCCTCGACGCAGGACCGGGTCGCCGCGCGCAGCCTGCTGCGCCGGATGCGGGACACCGCCGGGAAACGGGCCACGCTGGTGTGGGCCGACGGCGGCTACACCGGACCCCTGATCGACTGGGCTCGCACGACACTTCGCCTGGTGGTGGAGATCGTCCAACGTCCGCAGGTGCCGTACTTCACCGTGCTGCCCAGAAGATGGGTGGTCGAACGCAGTCTGGCCTGGATCACCGGACATCGCCGCTGCGTCCGCGACTACGAACGACTACCCCACCACCACGAGGCCATGGTCCGCTGGTCCATGATCCGCATCACCACCCGCCGACTCACCCAACCCCAATAGCTCGGAAACGGGCACTAAGCGATTGCCTGCAGGTTGACGTGCATGGTCGAGCTTGAGAGTGCGTACCGGTTGTCTCCTGCGGAGCAGGAGGTGCTGCGCCTGCGGGTGGTCGCGGCGCTGGAGGCCAGGCAGGTGGAGGGCTACAGGCGGGCGGCGGAGGTGTTCGGGGTCTCCGTTCGGTCGGTGGGCACCTGGTGGCGCGCCTACCGGCAGCAGGCTGCGACGGCCTGGCGGTATGACCGGGTCGACGGCAGGGATCGGCCGAGCTGATCAGCTCCGAGACCGGGGCATGCTGTTCACGGCGATGACCGACTACACCTTGGAGGAGTTGCTGATCGGCGGCCCTCTGTGGATCAGCCTGGCGATGGTCGAGTTGATCGTCTGGCTGGACGAGGACTACCCGGCGATCGAGGCACGCGCCAAGGCCGAGGGCGTGGCGATCGCCTGGTTCGACCAGTACGAATCGCGCTCCGCCGCCGCGACGCCCGGCCGGTTTTGGGCGCCCGAGGGCGACGCTGCTGCAGACATGACGACACCGGTAACCGGAAGGCCACCGTGCACCCAGTGCGCTTCCATGGTCATCCGCCCACCCCCGCACATCCTCAACCCCGGTGACGGGTATCCGCGTCGGCCGCTGTCGTTCGAACGTCGGGTATGCACCGCACGGGCTATGGCGAAGTCGCACGTACTCACAGCGCGTGTGCCGTCCTCCAGCGAGGTCGCCCGCACCTCGGCCGTCGGTCCGTTTGACCGGATTGCTACTGGTCTGTGTCCGTGTGCGCGACCGCGCGCACGGTTTCGAGTGCGATGTGCAGCGGGATGCGTTCCTGTTCGACGCGTCGGTGTCGTGTCCACTGTGGCGAGCACAGGTCTTCGTAGAGGGCTCGTTCGGCCGCGGACAGGTGTGGGGTCGGGCGTGGGTCGCGAGGTGGCAGTGGTGTGCCGCGCCGGTCGACGTGGGTGCCGTACCGCTCCCACCTGTCGTAGGAGACGCGGTCCATGAGCAGTGAGCGGGCCGGTACGCCGGCGGCGCGGAACCCGTCGAGGATTTCGAAGCCGTCGGGGTCCAGGTCTCCCCAGTAGAACACCGCCTCGGCTTCGGTGATCCAGGGGAAGGAGGCAGCGGTGGCACCGCCGCGGCCGCTGCCCTCGACCGCGACGCCGGAGGGCACGGGCGGGAAGTGGACTGCGGTGTCCTTGTTCTCGCTGATGACGATCAGCCGCGGAGTGTAGGGCAGCGGCAGGTGGTCGCCCACGGTGGCGCAGTCGTGCCGTCTGCCGCCGGTGGCGAGGTGGTGGGGGTCGAGGTAGGTGAAGTGCAGGCGGGGTGGATGTGCCGGCAGCAGGTCGAGGTCGTCGAGTCCGGTCAGGTTGCGCAGCAATGCGTGGCGTGTGTCGAGCCATTTGGCGTGCAGGCCTTCGATCGGCACCTGCCGCGGGGTCAGCGGTTGCGGACGGCCGGTTTCGGCGCGGCCGGTTTCGGCGCGGGCGGTTTCGGCGCGGGCGGCGAACCAGTCCGCGGCGCGGCACAGCAGGTCGAAGTCCACGGGCTCGTAATCGAGGACCTGCCGCAGCGCACCGGCCGGTGACACCAGCCGCGGGTAGTGGTCGATCAGGCCGCGGGCCCGGGTCCGCGCCGACTCCAGCACGTGCTGCCGGCCGGTGAGGCGGGTGGCAGTGTCGATGTCCTCGACGTGCAGGTGGGTGGGTAGTTCCTGTTCGGTGCCGTGCACGCGGCGAGAACGCCACAGCAGTGTCACCTCGTGTCGGTCGGCCCATTCCCGCCAGTCGCGCACCAAGGACACGATCTGGCCGAACGTCGAGGCCAGCAGTTCGGCGGAGGGTTGTCCCAGCGGGAAGGCGTGCGGCCACGCCTGCGTGGCCTGCGCGCGCTCCCCGGTCCGGGAGGGAGGGGCGTCCGTGCCAGTTGGGGAGATGCCGCATTCGGCCAGCACCACCTCCGGCCAGGTGCGGGTCAGGCGGCGCCGCACGTCCTGCAGGACGAGCTCGGGCGTCTTGATCCCCGCGACGAGCGCATCGTCGGTGCCGGTGCGGACCGAGGTGGAGGTTCGGCGTGCCATCAGTCGATGACCTGTCCGACCGGGCGGTCGCGATGCGCCCGTGCGGTGGCAGGCGGGTCCGCCAGCCCGGCGGTGCGTTCGTCCGCCGAGGGTGCCAGGGCGGCCACGGCGTTGCGGAATGCCTGCCGGTCGGTGATCGGGTGCAGGAAGGAGTAGTGCGTGCGGGTGTTCTTGGTGATGGCGAGCAGTTCGTTCATGTGCGGTTCCAGGCCGGTGACCTTATCCAGGGGTGCGCTGATGACCAGTTGGAACCCCAGGCCCTGCCATGCGCGTACCGCGCGGCCGGCGAACTCGGCGTCGGACTTGATGAAGCCCTCGTCGAGGAAGACGGGGGCGAAGCGGGGGCGTTCGCGCAGTTCGTCGCCGAGGCGGAATCGCAGGGCCGCGCCGACGATGAAGGCGATCAGCTCCTGGGACTCGCCTCCCGACTTGCCGCCCAGCGAGGCGTGCTTCGAGATCAGGCGTTCGGTCTCGGTCTCGTAGCACTCGGCGGTGATCGTGACGTGTTTGCGCACGTCGAGCAGTTGGTCGCGGTCACGGCCAACGGCCTGGGTGCCTGTGGCGGCGCGGGCGGTCGCCAGGCCGCGCGGGTCGTCCTTGGTGCGGATCTGGTGCATGAACGCCTGCAGGTCCTTGAAGCGCTTCTCCAGTGCCTCGTCGCTGAACTGCTTGGTCGCCGTCGAGGACAGTCGTGACAGTTCGCGGCGGAACGCGGTGACGTGTTCGAAGCGCTGGCGTCTCATCCTGATGCGCAGGCGGTTGGCGTTCGCGCCGAACGGCAGACTGCGCAGGATGGTGTTGATCGGTTCCAGGCGCCGTTCGATCTCCTCGATCGCGTCCCCCATCGAGTGGGCCAGGGGCACCAGGTCCTCGCCCGACCAGTCGGTGAGCCGGCGGCGCCACTCGTTGCGGCGTTCGTGCAGGCCGGTGGCCTGGATGCCGTCGTGGACGCGTTCGTAGTCTGCGTAGGAGGCCAGCGTCCTGCCGAGGTTGGGATCTTCCCAGATCCGCTGGTACTGCTCGAACCGGTCCTCGATGTGCCGGGTCAGGGCGTTGACCTGTTGCCTGGCGTGGTCCAGCCGTGACACCAGCCGTTTGTGCAGCGCGGCGAGACCGGTCGTGAAGTGGTCCAGGTCGACGACCCGCTCCCCCGTGGTCGCGGTGAACTCGCGGTCCAGGTGGGCGGCCTGCTCCTCGGTGAGCACGACCCGCTGTTGTCGCTGCAGCCGCAACAGTTCCCCGTTCACCTGTTCTTGCCTGGCCGCCAGGGACCGCCCCTGCTCGGCCAGTTCCTCCTCCCGCGTCTCGCGGGTGATCTCCTCGCGCAGCGCCTTGTCCCGCAGGGTGGTCAGTGACTCGATGTGTGCCTGCAAGGCGCGCAGGCGGTCGTCACCGTTGAGGATGCTGTCCTGTTCTGCCCGCAGCCGGGCGATGAGCTCGTCGGATCCGGGCACGTCGATGTCGTCCCAGCGGACCCGGGTGACCGCTTCGCAGGCGCTCGCGCGTGCCCGCAGGGTGGACTGCTCGGTTTCAACCGCGCCGATGCGGGTGGTCACCGACTTCAGGGCCGTGTCGGTCTCGCCGAGCTGGGTGTCGATGGCGGTGAGGGTGTCGGCGTTGGAGAAGCCGATGATGTTGTGCTGGTCGGATCGCCCGTGCGAGCCGCGCCAGCCCTGTCGGGTCTGCCCTGCCGGCGTCACCCGGTAGCCGTGGCCGGCCAGGTCGGCGGCGGTCGGCACGCACAGCGCGTTGCGGGAGGCGTCGGTGACGTGCTCGAACACCCACGAGGTGAACGGGGAGTCCTTGAACTGCAGTTTCCCGGCCACCCGGTCGCGGTCGACCGAGGCTGTCCGGGCGGGGTCCCACGGCCCCACGGGCGCCCCTTGGAAGGTGATGCGTCCCGACAGGTGCAGTGGGTCGATGGCGCGGGAGAACCTCTCCAGCCGATCGGCGGGTACCAGCAGCAACCGCGCACTGGACCCGAGCACGGTCTCGATGGCGGTGCGCCACTGCTGTTGCCCGTCGACGACGTCGACGAGCTCGGCCAGGAACGGCAGTTCCCCGTGGGCGAAGCCCGCCGCGTCGGCGACCTGGCGGCGCAGGGCGTCGAGCCACGGCGGGACACGCCCGGCTCGTCCGGCATAGGAGGCGCGGTCCTCGCGCAGCCGCGTGCGGTGCCGCAGCAGATCGTGCTCCTCCTGCTTGAGCCGGTCACGGCGCTGCTGCAACCCGGCGGCGGTGGCGTCCACGGCGGTCAGGAACGCCGTGGACGCCTCGTGCAGGGTGTCGTAGTCCTGCCGGGAGCCCAGGCCGCCGGCCAGGTGTGCGTCCAGGGCGGAGATCGCACCGGCGAGGGTTGCCCGCCGGGTGTCGCGGTCACGGCGACGAGCGGTCTCCTCCTCGATGTCCAGGCCGATCTGACGCAGCCTGCCGCCCCCAGCCGCGTCGTGCCTGACCTGTGCCGCGGTCAACTCGCGCTCCTGTTCGGAGCGGATCCGCCGGGCGTCGGCCAGGGCCTTACCGGCCTGGGCACAGCGTGCGGTGTTGGACTGCACGGCCTCGGCGAGCAGTTCCCGCTCGGTGCGCAGCGCCCACAACCCGACGGGCGAATCCTGTCCGAGGGCGAGTCCCAGGGTGTCGATGAGCCCGACCTCTGTCCGGGCCCGCTCCAGGTCCGCCCACCACTGCTTGATCGGCGCGAGCAACTCCGCCTTCTGCTGCTCGACGCGCATGGTCAGGTAGGCGTCCTCCAGGGCGTTGAAGTGTTCGACCGCCCGGTCGGCGTCGTCGTAGGTGCCGGGTCGTTCGAGCACCATCTCCTTGTACAGCTCGTCCACGGTCCGGATCTGCTGGCCTGCCTGCACGCGCGCCAACAGCCGCAGGGCCTTGCCGCCGTCGCCGTTGGCGCCGATGCCCAGGCGGGTGAACAACGTCTGGGAGAACGACGAGTAGCTCTCGTGGTGGCGGGTTCCCGGGACTGTCGCTTTGACCTGGGCCGGGGGGAACGGCGGCCGCAGGGCGGCCAACGGCGCGAACTCCGCGAGGTTGACCACGCCGTCGAAGGTGAACATCCGGCACAGCACATCCGGCGAGCGGGTGACCCTGGCTCCGGCGTAGTAGAGCCGGAAGGCGGTGAAGCGCCTGCCGTGGTCGTCGACGAAGGTGGCACCGACCGCCGCCCAGGTGTCGGTGCCGTCCCCGCGCAGCACCTTGGCCCGATCCTGCCCGTCGTCGCCCTCGGTCGTGTCGATCTGGCCGCGCAGGTAGGACAGGACGTTGCGTTGCTCGGCCGAGCGGGCCCTGCCGCGCACCGCGTCGTTGGAGGCGCCGTTGAACGGTGTGTCCGACGGTTGCAACAGCGCCAGCCACGCGTCCTGGATGGTCGACTTCCCGGTCCCCGACGCACCCGACATCAGAGTCGAGTCGCGGTCAAGGTCGATGGCCTGGCGGCCTTCGAACCCGCCCCAGTTGACCAACTGGATCGTCTCCAGACGATGTTGCACCGTAGTAGCCGCGGTGTCGACGGGCACCACTCTCTCGCCGGTACCCGGCTGACTGCCCGCGGGAAGTGACATGCGCACGGACGTCTTCAAGTCGCCGAGGTCGAGGGTCATGTCGTCGGTCATCGCAGACCTTCCACTACTGTGCCGTCGTCGCCCTGCCCGGCGGTATGGACGGGTTGTCCGGAAGCGTCGGGGACGGGTTGCCCGGTGCCGTTCTGCTGCCGCAACCAGGCCAGCAGCTCCGTCAGCCTCGCCAGCGGCATGACGACCTCGACCGCCCTGGCGATCTCGAACCGCTGCCCCGCCTTGCGACCGATCAGCAGCCCGGTCCGGTAGATCCGCTCCAGCGCGCGTTCCACCCTGCCGCGGTCGGCGGCCTCGTCGGTGGCGTGCGGGGGACGGAACCGGGCGACGTAGTCGTGCACGTCCTCACGGTCGATGAAGACGCGTCCGTTGCCCGCCGCCTGCTCGGTGTGGCACCGCAGGCGCAGGCACACCAGCACGATGGTCTCCTCGCGCGTCCACGCCTGGTCGTGGAACAGGGTCGGGAACCGGCGGCCACCGCCCTCCGGGCTCGCCTGCCTGGTGAACGCCACCTCGCGCTGGAGATCCAGTTCCAGGACCATGAACATGTCGTTGAGCCGGGACCGGATGGGCCTGGGGTTGCCGACGAGCATCCGCCAGTCCCGCGGGTGGGTCTGAGCGCTGATGAACGGTTCCTTGACCAGGTGCACCAGCACTTGCCGCTGTGCGAGCAGCAGCCCACCCTCATCCCCTTCGAACAGCGACAACGTCGAGGTGGGCTCCCGGTCCTCCCCGTCGTCCTCCAGGTCGGGAAACTGCTCACCCAGACGCGCGTCGTCCTCCGCACGGGCGGCGTCGTCCCCACCCATGTCGGGTGGCACCGGTGTGTCCGATGTGAAGCGGGTCATCGTGCCGGTCGGGTCATCCGTGCCGTCGTCGATCGTCATCGGTGTCCACCGGCCTCGTCGTGGTCATGGGCGAGCCCGCCGGTACTCCCGTCCGGGGCGGCACCTCCGGCTGTGGAAACTTGGGGAGCTGCGGCGTGGATATCGACCGCGTCGGTTCCGGCGACCGGGACGACCCTCGGCGCGACCAGCACCCTGCGGGTGCCGTCGGGGCGCACCGTCACGTACGGCTCGTGGTCTTCGGTCACGACCAGCTTGTCGGTGTTCGTCGCCAGGTGCAGCACACCAAAGATCTCCACCGGCCGGCGCAGCGCGTCGGGAAGACCACCGAACAGCTCCCCCGCCGACGCGGGACCACCGGGGACCTCCAGATGCGTCAGCCACGACTTCAACGCCTCCAGTGACGGGCCCCCTTGCATCATCAACTCCTGCATCGACACCGTGTCCGGTCGATGCCCGCTCACGTCGGCCAGCGGTGGCGGCGGCGCGGTGACCTCGGTGTCGTGAAACCGCTCGCGCAGCAACACCACGTCGATCTCCGACGGCAACAGCGGCACGGGCACCTTGGCCTTGGCACCGGCAGTCCGCATCCAGGTGTCGATCTCCGTCTCCAGCGCCCGCAACGTCGCATTCACTTCACGATCACGGGACCGGTCGTAGGTGGTGATGAACTCCTTCAACGCCGACGTCGCCCGTGCGCGCTCCACGATCACCCTGCTCATGCCGCGACTGATCATCGACACCGTGCCGCGCAGACCGGCCCGATCCGCATCGGTGAGGATCTCCCCCGCCAGCGGGTGGGCCAGCAAGTCGGCGATGTCCTCCCTCAACTGCTCGACCAACCCCTGGTCGCGCAGCAGGTCGAACGCGCCCTTGAACGCACGACCCTCCGGCGTTGCTTCCTCCAGGGTGTCGGCGCGCCGCAGGTACTCGTCCACGATCTCCCCCGCCGGTCGCTCCTCGGCCCGCAGCGCCACGGTGATGTGGTCCCGAAGCGTGGTGAACGACTCCGACACCCTGGCGAAGTCCGAGGGCAGCCCGGCCACCAGTTCGGTCAACTCGGCGAAACCCTGCAGCATGTAGTCGGCGCCGACCTCAGGCATGTCGCCACCGGCCAGCAGCCGGTCGCGTTCAGCGGTCAGGCGCGCGATCTCCGCGTCCAGGATCCCCACCCGGGCGGCGCGGTCAGGGTTGGCCACCCGGTTGAAGCGCCGGACCTGCTCCAGGATGGTGGCGATGCGGTGCTCGGACAGCGTGGCGCGCTCCCTGGTCAGCTGCTCGACCAGGCGCAGCGCGTCCTGCGCGTGCGAGGTCAGCGAGTACCGCTCCGTGCCGTCCTCGGCAAGCGAACGGATCAGCCACTGGTCGGCGACCCACCTGCGGCACAGGTCACGGCCGGAACCGACCGGGACGTCCTTGCCCGCCAGCCCGGCCAACCGCAGCTCGTCGAGGCAGGCGTCGACCAAGTCGTGCAGCCGCGCGGCGGGAACCGCCGGTGCCTCACGCGAGAACGCCGACCGGAACACCGCGATCACCGTGGCCGCGTGCGTCCGGTGCAGCAGTGCCAACGTGGGCTGCTCGAACGCGCCCCCGACCCGTGCGCGATCAGCAACCACACCCGACACCACGCACCTCCGGCCACGGCTTGGACCTGGTTCCGCCAAGCCGGCGGCCAGCATCGACGGCCGCGCGTTCCGCACCGTTGCCGTCCTGATCACCTATCGGCCGGGACAACCGGGATTGTTACTGCATATGCCGAAAGCACACATCCCGATACAGAGGCACACTAAACGAGCATTGCTCATAAAATGAGTCGGGCGGACTACGTCGGTCGTAGTCCGATCACGCACCGACTACGCGCATTCTCGCCGGCAGGAGCTTTCAGGCACCAGTCAACCGGGCGAAGGTCCCAGCGCCGCGCAGCCGGGACAGGTAGCTATGCAAGACGGTACGGGCGCGCAGCGGCGGGTTCTCGCCCCAGACCCGGTCGACCAGGCGGTCGACTGGCACGACCCGGTCGGCGTCGACCAGCAGGGCCACCAGGACACAGCGCTGCCGGGAAGGGCCCGGGTCCACCGGCTCGCCGTTGACCCGGACCTCCAGGTCGCCGAGGAACCGGAATTCGAGCCGGGACACCGCCACCATCCTTGTCCATCCCCGGCACTGGAGTAGCGCATCCCGCCGGGGGAAATCAAGGCTTACCCGGCATTCGCGCACGTCCGGTCGGCCACGGAGTCGGCGACGCTGCGGGCAAGCGGTGCCTCGTCGGCTACCGGCCATGTCGTGCACCTACATCATCGGCGAAGCACTCGCCGCCCCCCTACGCGGCCCACCTCAACGGCGGGCCGGTCGCGGTCGGCATGCTCTTCGCCGCCTACTCCATCGGCGCCGCAGCAGCCTCCCTCGCCGTCGCCGCCCTGCCCGACCCCCTTCAGCACCGGCTCATGCCACTGCTGGCCAGCGGCACCGGCGTGCCACTCCCCGATTGTCTGGCCGACCCACCACTACCGGTGGTCGTGGCGTTGTTCGCCCTCTCTGGCGCTGCTTCCGGCTATCACGTCGTGGCCAACCCCAGCTTTATGCTGCGCGCACCCGACACGCACCGAGGCCAAACCGTCGGCTTCGCCATCACCACCATGCAGGCCACCCAAGGCGCAGGTGTTGCCCCCGGCGGCTTGGCCACCGAAGTCCTGGCACCGCATCTCACTACCGCCGCCGCCGGAGCCGTCGGCGTCCTGGCGGCAACAGCCCTGGCAACACGGTGGCGAGCACTCCACCACCCGGACATGACCTCGCCGGCATGAATCCCGGCTACCACGAGTAGCGCCGGATGCCGCGATGCGAGGGCGTAGGTCTGTCGAATCAATTCGACCGCTCACAACCTCGTCGGTGGGGCGTGCACACTCTGCGGCACCGCAGGCCGGTGGAGCAAGCCACGAAAAGATGTGGCTTGCTCCACCGGCCCGACGGCACCGCCTGGCGAGTGCGCCCCACCGACAAGGTGGCTTCACCGACCGGTCTGTCCACATCACGTGAATATCGGATGATCCGGGAAGGTCGACCGTCCGACTCGCCGGACCAGCGGCCATGAGCCATCGAATCGCGTCAACCGGGCATTCCGTATCCACCTCACCCGGAGAAAATCCGTGTCGCCCACACAGTCCGCCAGGATCGCCTCACCCGACATCATCGAATCCATTACCGCCGTCGTCGACTACAACTGGGCCGCCGAGCAGGCCGACTACCAGGAGCAGGAGCCGGAGAGCCGTTCGGGTCACGTCTTCGAGGCTCTGACCGTCCTTCGAGAGTGGCTCAACGCGCCTGCCAATCTCATCATGCTCCAGGAGACCGTAGGCACCGACCAGGTGCGCATGCGCTACACCCTGGTCCGCTTCTACCGCCGCAGCGACTACACCATCTTCCGGGTCCGCATCGAGCGCAACAGCCACCAACGGCAGTCCTTCGCCGTGGCCAGGTGCTCACCGCCTCCCGCGAGTGGTCGAACGTCGTGGACAACGACCCGTCGCACCGGCACGACAGCACCTCGCTGTACGGCGACAAGGGCACCGGCACCCACTCCGAGCCCGGCTTCGACACGCTGCGCCGCCTCACCGACGCCTTGGCCTGCGAGGCGGCGTTGATCGTTCCCACGTGACCGATGCCACGCGGCCGACTGCCGCATCACCGTCTGATCGTGCAGTCCGCGCACGACACAGCGGATCTTCACCCCCCTTGCCTCGCGACGCCCGGCGCTTCGGCGGGGCCGCCGCGCACGCTGCACCCCCCACCGGGTCGAACGGCAAAGCCACTGGAAGGACACCTGCGGGTTTGCCCCTTCTCCGGTCATCGGCGCCGGGCGAGCGCATCCCGCCGAACCGCAGACGCGGCACGCACGACCCAAGCGGATCTGTCGATCAAGCGCTTCGGGTACTGCCGCTGGATCACAGCAGTCAAGGAGAACCCCACATGAGCGCGGAAATCTTCATCACCTACACCGAAGGCACGGACGTGCAGGCCGCGTTCCGGTCGGCCGTCGAGCAGGCTCAGTACGACCACGGCCACGCCGGCGGCACCGGAACGATCGCCGAGAAGGACGACTACATCGTCATCGACGACACCCCACAGCCGGAACGCGACGCCGAAGCCCTGGCGCGCACCCTGATCGAGAACAGGGACAGCAGGATCGACAACCCCTGGGGACCGGCCGGTGCCCTCGCCGTGCGCGACGGCCTGCGCACCCTGACCGGTCTCCCCGTTCCCACCCGCGCCGACGGCTACCCGGATGAGAGGACGACGGCACTGACCGCGATCGAGGGTTGTCTCGCCGACGGTAGGAGCGGCTGCGGGCCGA
>NZ_JBPKJK010000013.1:0-92878 GCF_051756985.1 Saccharothrix sabaoui | reverse complement strand
CGCTCACCATCGTGTCCCGCATCTTACCGCGGTTCATTCCGGGGCTTTGTGTTTCCGGTGTTTCGCTTGTGTTTGAAGCTTAGCTGGTTCGTTTTCCCGGTGTCAAATCGGCCGTTTCGGCTTCTTCGCTCCGCGTCAAAACCCGCTTCGCATTCAATTTGTTCTGACTTCCAGACCCGAGGCAGCGCTCTGCACTGCTTATTCGTTTCTGGGAGCTCGACGCCGCAGAACTCTACCCGGCCCGATTCGCGGTGTCAACCGCTCGTTCCGGGGTTCTTGCTGGCGACTCGGTAAAAGTTACTCATGACCTTGGCCGAAGTCAAATCGCCTGGTCAGCGGGCTGCCGGAGTGGTACGGAGACCTGCGGACCGGGTGCCTTGGCCTGGATCGGGCGCGGGCGCAGCCACAGGGAGATGCTCCGGAGCCCCTCCATCGCGGCCACGATCTGCTCCGGCGACGCCGGCTCGCGGGTCGCCACGGGCACCAGGTCGTAGCCCCAGATCCGGAACTCCTTGAGGACCGTGACCGGATCGTCGCCGAAGCCCTCGGTGGCGGTCGCCGAGAACTCCAGGAACACGTGCGGTCGGTCGCGGCGCAGCAGGCGGACGAGCCCGGCCAGCGCGCGGTGACCGCGGCCCGGCGCGTCCACCCGGACGACGGACAGCTTGCGGCCCTGGAGCAGCGGCACGGCCTCCAGCTCCTTGTCGAGCCGGGTGGCGCGCACCTTCGCGACGTCCTCGGGCGCGCCCTCCGGCACGGGCACCACCGACACCCCGCCGGTCAGCGCGGGCTGGGTGGCCAGCTCGCCGGTGCTCTCCCACGCGGCGGCGTCGACCAGCACGAGCTGCTGCGCGACGCGTTCCGGCAGGTTGACCGTCACGTTGTGCTGGAGCAGCGCCCGCGCGGACGGGCACGGCTCGACCGCGACGACCGCGCCGCCCGAGCCGAACCGGCTGAGCATCCGCACGGTCTGGTACCCGACGTACGCGCCGATGTCGACGAAGATGCCGTCCGGCTCGACGACCGAGTCGATCAGCTCGGACAGCTCCGTCTCCCACACCCCGTTGCTCGACAGCATCGGCAGCATGAGGGCGTCGTCCGACGGCAGGCGCAGCAGGCCGACGTCGGTGAGGACGAGCGAGCTGCGCGGCACGGCGTCGCTGTGCCGCTCGTGCTCGCGCACGACGACGCGGCGCAGGGCGTCGGCGGTCTGCTGGGCCTGGTTGGCGGTGCGCAGCCCGTGCTCCAGCTTGTTGTCGCGCGACCTCAGCACGTCGACGACCTTCGACTCCAGGGAGTCGATCCGGTCGAGGGTGCGTTCGAGCGCGACGGCGAGCTTGTCGATCCGCTGGGCCAGGGCGTCGCCCTGCTTGGCGCGCTTGGCGGCCTCCGCGACGACGGCGTCCTCGATCTCGCGCAGCCTGCGACCCTGGCCCGCCATGTCCGCGCGGACCCGGACCACGCCGTCGTCCACGCCGAGGAGCTGGTCGGCGAGGTGGCCCTGGTTCTCGGCGTGCTGCTCGATCTCGGCGCGCAGCACCTCCAGCTCGCCCAGGCCGACGCCGCCGGTGATGTCGTCCTGCCGGCGGACCACCTCGGCGACCGAGCGCTCCACCCCGTCGACCAGGGTGTTGAGCACGTCGCGCATGTGGTTGTCGTAGTGGTCGAGCACGCGCAGCACCATCTTGCGCAGCTGCGGCGCCATGGGGGTGCGGCTGGCCGTGCCGACGTCCGGCTGGCGCAGCAGGGCGTGCTTCGCGGAGTGCAGCGCCTTGAGCGGGTCGGCGGGCGGGACCGGCTTGGCGCGGCGGGCGCGCCAGCCCCGGTAGGCGTGCTCGACGCGTTCGCGCAGGAGTTCCCCGACCTGGGCGGTGCCCCTGGTGGCGAGGACGTGCTCGCGGCCCCTGAGGCCGATGGCGAGGGCGGTGCCCAGGTCGTCGGCGAGGGCGCGCATGAGCTTCGCGGCGGCCTGGACGTCGGGTTCGACGCCCTGGCGGCACGGCACGAAGATCGCCGCGTTCTTGTCGAACAGCTCGGCGACCGCGCCGTGCTCCGAGGTCAGGACGGGGGTGGCCCGGACGGCGTGCCCGGCGAGGGTGGCGGCGATCCGGTCGTCCGCGCCGCCGCGGTGCAGGTGCACGAGGCAGTCGACGTCGCCGAGGTCGTCGACCAGTTCGACGCGCGGGTCGGCGGCGGTGGCGAGGCGGAGGCGCTCGGCGGCTTCCGGGTGCGTCCCGGCGTGGCTGACCTCGATGCGCAGCACGACGTCCGCGCGGTCGGGGAAGGCGGTGAGGAACGCCGACACGGCGCCGAGCACGTTGCCCGCGCGGTCGATCGAGTGGTCGGCGAGGGCTCCGAAGACCACACCTTCGTGTGTTCCGGGGTCGCGCGGGTCGGCGTCCATGACCGGGAGCGGCAGGACGCGGACGGTCGGGCCGCCGGCGCGCTCCAGGGCGGCGCGGGTGGTCTCGGAGGGCACCCACACCTCGCTCGCGCCGGCGGGCTGCTCGTCGTCGAGCACGAAGTCGACGACGAACCGGCTCTCCGGGACGGCGCGGGCGGTGCCGACGCGGACGACGACCGGGTAGCCGGCGGTGGTGGAGGTGGGCAGGCCGGAGGCGCGGGCGGCGGCGAGCACGAGTTCGGCGACCGGGCCGGTGCCCAGCACGGTGACGCCGAGCTGGTCGTGCAGGACGGCGGCCTCGGCGTGCGTGCGGGGGACGGCGGACACCGGCAGCCGGCCGGTCTCGACGCCGACGCCGGCGCACCAGTCGCGGAACGCCGCGCCGTCCTCGCCGAACGGGTCGGGGAACTGGGCGCGCAGGGCCTGGTCGGACCGCCAGAGGGCGGCGGACCAGCGCGTGCTGCCGGGGAGGCCGGCCTCCGGTTCGGAGGCCCAGGCCACGAACGCCGCCCCGCCGTCCACGCCGAACGCGGGGGGCGGGGTGGGGGTGGCCTTGCCGCGAGCGGGGACGGGGGCCGGGGCCGCGGTGCGCGTGGGAGCCGGGGGGACCTCGGTGGCGGTGGGGACCTCGGCGGCGTCGGGCTCGGCGAGGGCTTCCGCGGCGTCGGGCTCGGCGGGGGTCTCCGCACCCGGCTGGACCTCGGCGCTGTCGGCGGGGATCTCGGCGCTGTCGGCGGGCTCGGCCGGTTCGGCGGGGATGACCGCGGTGCCGTTGACCTGTCCGGCGGGGGCGACCTGCCCGGTGGCAGCGGCCTGCCCGGTGGCAGCGGCCTGCCCGGCAGCCTCGACCGGTTCGGGTGCGGGGGTGGGGGCGGTGACCTGCTGCGGCGCGGCCCAGCCGGTCGGGCTGAACGCCGAACCCTCCCTGGTGCGGGCGGCCTCGCGGTAGGCGGCGCGGAGGGTGTCCGGGATGCGGGTGCCGTCCGGGAGCTGGCCGAAGCCGTAGCGGACGCGCTGCGGGGTGTGGCCCTTGCGGACCAGTTCGGCGCGGTAGGCGGTGCACAGCTCGGCGAGCTGGGGGTGCTCCGACAGCAGCACGCGGGGGCGGTCGGCGAACTCGGCCGACAGCAGCCACGGCCGGTGCGGGTCGAAGCCCGCGAAGTGGACGCTGCGCAGCGGCTCGCCGACGGTGGTCAGCGTGCCGTCTGGCCTGCGGTGCAGGTCGCGCTGCGGCGCGTTCCACACCGACAGGCCGACCGTGGCGTTGCGCAGCACGTGCAGGTTGACCAGGGCGGGCGCGGTGTCGAGGACGGCCTTGGTCGCCCCGGGGTTGCGGCGGAGCTGTTCGCCCAGCGACTGGAGGAACGGTTGCGCGCCGGGGGCGACCAGCAGGAACCCGGGGTCGAAGACGCCCTTCTCCAGCAGTTCGGCGGGCGTCGGGCGCAGGCCGTCGTCCGGGAGGGGCCGCAGCGACCGGGGCAGCAGCACGAGCGGGCCGCGGCGGACGGCCTCCTCGACCAGGTCGGTCAGCGGGGCCAGGACGTGCACCCACGGGTCGAGGTAGAGCACCGGCACGCCCTGCCCGAGGAGCTGTTCGAGCAGCTTGGGGCGCAGCAGGCCGCACAGCTGGGCGGCGGTGCAGCCGGTGGCCAGCTCGGCCAGCTCCGCCGCGGGCACGCCCAGGTCGGCCGGGGTGACGAGGCCGGGCCCGGAGTTCTCCGGGAGGGCGTCCACGACCAGCGCCAGGAACCTGGCCTGCGGGTGGTGCGCGAGGAACGAGCTGGACAGCACCTTCACCGCGGGCAGCTCGGCGGCGGTGGCCACCGTGCACGCGATGAACGTGGGCCTGCCTTCCGCACGGGCGGGCATCTCGGTCACGGTCTGCAAACCTAGCTTCTCCGAGTGCTCGGTGTGGACCACCCGCACGGGTGCCTCCCTCACAGGACCGGCAGCAGGGACCGGAGCTCGTACGGCGTCACGCTGCGGCGGTACGCGTCCCACTCCGTCCGCTTGTTGCGCAGGAAGAAGTCGTAGACGTGCTCGCCGAGGGCCTCGGGCAGCAGTTCGGAGTTCTCCATCTCGGTCAGCGCCTCGCCGAGGTTCTGCGGCAGGTTGTCGTACCCGGCGGCGCGCCGCTCGCGCTCGGTCAGCGACCACACGTCGTCCTCGGCGGGCGGGGGCAGCTCGTAGCCCTTCTCGATGCCCTTGAGGCCGGCGGCGAGGATCACCGCGTACGCCAGGTACGGGTTGCACGCGGAGTCGAGCGTGCGGATCTCCACGCGCCGCGACGAGGACTTGCCCGGCGAGTACATGGGCACGCGGACCAGCGCGGACCGGTTGGAGTGGCCCCAGCACACCGCCGTGGGGGCCTCGCCGCCGACGATCAGGCGCTTGTAGGAGTTCACCCACTGGTTGGTGACGCCGGAGATCTCCCGGGCGTGCTTGAGCACCCCCGCGACGAACATCTTGCCGGTGTCCGACAGCTGGTAGGGGTCCTCGGGGTCGTAGAACGCGTTGCGGTCGCCCTCGAACAACGACACGTGCGTGTGCATCCCGCTGCCGGGCTGGTCGCTGAACGGCTTGGGCATGAACGAGGCGCGCACCCCCTGGGTGATCGCGACCTCCTTGATCACGTACCGGAACGTCATGACGTTGTCGGCCATGGTCAGGGCGTCGGCGTAGCGCAGGTCGATCTCCTGCTGGCCGGGCGCGCCCTCGTGGTGGCTGAACTCCACGGAGATGCCCATCGCCTCCAGCGCCTCGATGGCGTGGCGGCGGAAGTGGGTGGCGGTCTCGTGGCTGGTCTGGTCGAAGAAGCCGCCGTTGTCCGCCGGGACGGGCTCGCTGCCGTCGTCCGGGAGGCTCTTGAGCAGGAAGAACTCCATCTCCGGGTGCACGTAGCAGGTGAACCCCGCCTCGCTGGCCCGGGCGAGGGTGCGCCGCAGCACGTGCCTCGGGTCGGCCCACGAGGGGGAACCGTCCGGCATGGAGATGTCGCAGAACATCCGGGCCGAGTAGTGGTTCTTCTCCGGCGTCTGCCAGGGCAGCACCTGGAACGTCGCGGGGTCCGGCTTGGCGACCATGTCGGACTCGTAGACGCGGGCGAAGCCCTCGATCGCGGAGCCGTCGAAGCCGATGCCCTCGCTGAAGGCGCCCTCCAGCTCCGCGGGGGCGATCGCGACGGACTTCAGGAAGCCCAGCACGTCGGTGAACCAGAGCCGGACGAACCGGATGTCGCGTTCCTCTAGGGTGCGGAGCACGAACTCCTGCTGGCGGTTCATGGGCTGAAGCCTAGGTAAGGACGGTGGACCCCGCGTTGCCGGCTCGCCGGAACGCGCCCGGCCGATTTCCGCCCGCCGCCCGCCTGCCCGTCGGGGCAGACCTGAACGCCTGGTCACGGGCTTGCGCGCACGTTCGGCCCGGTCGCGGGGTCAGGGGTCCTACGATGCACGCCATGCTCCCTCGTCGCACCCTGATCGGGTCGCTCGTGCTCGCCCTGGCGGTCGGCTGCACGTCCTCCGGGGGCGGCGGCGACCTGCCCGCCGGCCCGGAGGTGCTGTCGAAGGCGTCGGCCGGCATGAAGGGCGTGACGAGCACGCACTTCGTGATCAAGGTCGACGGCGAGCTGCCGGACGTGCCGGTGAAGGACGCCGAGGGCGACCTGAACGCCGACGGCGAGTCGCGGGGCCGGGCGAAGGTGAACCAGTTCGGGCAGCTCATCGAGGTCGAGTACGTGCTCGTCGGGCAGGACCTGTACTTCAAGGGGCCGACCGGCGGGTTCACCAAGCTGCCCGCCGCGCTGGCGGGGCAGGTCTACGACCCGACGCTGATCCTCGACCCGGACAAGGGCGTGGCGAAGGTGCTGGCCGACGCGAAGGACGCGAGGACCGTCAGCTCCGAGGACGGGACGACCGTGGTCGAGGCGACCGTGCCGGAGGCCGTCGTGGCCGGGCTGGTGCCGGGCATCGACGCGGACGTGAAGTCCACGTTCTCGGTGCGCGGGGAGAAGCTGACCAGGGCGTTGTTCGAGCTGCCGTCGGGGCCGAAGGTCGGCATCGACCTGTCCGACTTCGACAAGCCGTTCACCGTCTCCCCGCCCGCGTGACCGCGGTGACCACCCCCGTGGGGGCTCGCCGGCTGGCGATCGGGGCGGGCGCGGGCGCGGTGCTGCTCGGCGCGCTGGACGCGTACGTGGTGGTCGGCGTGCTCGTCGACATCGTCCGCGACCTGGGCATCCCGGTGAACAGGCTGGAGCGCGCCACGCCGGTGGTGACCGGCTACCTGCTCGGGTACGTGGCCGGGATGCCGCTGCTGGGGCAGCTGTCGGACCGGTTCGGGCGGCGGCTCGTGCTGCACGCGTGCCTGCTCGGGTTCGCGGTCGGGTCGGCGGTCACGGCGCTGGCCGGTGACCTGCCGCTGCTGGTGGCGGGGCGCGTGGTGCAGGGCCTGGCCGGTGGCGCGCTGCTGCCGGTGACGATGGCGCTGGTCGCGGACCTGTGGTCGGCGGAGCGGCGGGCGTCGGCGCTGGGCGTGGTGGGCGCGGCGCAGGAGCTGGGCAGCGTGCTCGGCACCCTGTACGGGGTGGGCGTGGCGTCGCTGTTCAACGCCTGGTCGGTGTTCGAGTCGCTGGAGCCGCAGAGCTGGCGGTGGGTGTTCTGGGTCAACCTGCCGCTGGCGCTGGTGGCGATGGCGCTGGTGCAGCTCGCCGTGCCGCGTTCGGCGGGGTCGGGGGTGCGCGTCGACTTCGTGGGCGGCGCGCTGCTGGCGCTGGCGCTGGGCCTGGTCGTGGTGGGCCTCTACAACCCCGACCCGGAGCACGCCGTGCTGCCGCCGTGGGGGCTGCCGGCGCTGGGCGCGTCGGTGGTGGTGCTCGTCGGGTTCGCGCTGTGGGAGCGGCGGTCGCCGGTGCGGCTGCTGGACCCGGCCGGGGTGCGCCCGGGGCCGTTCCTGGCCGCGCTCGGGGTGTCGCTGGCGACCGGCGCGGCGCTGATGGTGACGCTGGTGGACGTCGAACTGTTCGCGCAGACCGTGCTGCGGGTGGACGCGGGCGCGGCGGCGGCGGTGCTGGCCCGGTTCCTGGTCGCGCTGCCGGTGGGCGCGCTGCTCGGCGGGTGGCTGGCGGGGCGGCTCGGCGACCGGTGGGTGTCGTTCGCCGGGCTGGTGGTGGCCGGTGTCGCGTACCTGTTCCTGGCGCGGTGGCCGGCCGACGTGTCGTCGTTCGTGGTCGGGCGCGACCTGGCGGTGGCCGGGTTCGGGCTGGGGCTGGTGATCGCGCCGGTGTCGGCGGCGGTGCTGCGGGCCGTGCCGGCGGCGCAGCACGGCGTGGCGTCGGCGGCGGTGGTCGTGGCGCGGATGACCGGGATGCTGGTGGGCGTGGCCGGGTTGTCGGCGTGGGGCCTGCACCGGTTCCGGGAGCTGACCGCCGACCTGGACACGCCGCTGCCGTTCGGCAGGTCGGAGGAGGAGTTCAGGGCCGCCGCCGCGGTGTACGAGCGGGCGCTGACCGACGCGCTGCTCACCCAGTACCACGAGATCTTCCTGTTCACGGCCGTGATCTGCGGCGCGGGCGCGCTGGTGGCGCTGCTGCTGCCGCGGGCGGACCGCCGGTAGCGGAGGCGCGGGCGGCGGCAGGGAACCCGCCGCCCGCGCCGGGCGCGCTCAGCCCTCGCGCCAGCCGCTGGTGATCGGCAGCCGTCGGTCGCGGCCGAACGCCTTGAACGTGATCTTGGTGCCCGGCGGGTACTGGCGGCGCTTGTACTCGGCCTTGTCGACCATCCGCAGCACCTTGTCGACCAGCTCGTGCTCGAAGCCCATCGCGATCAGGTCGCGGTAGCCCTTGTCGCCCTCGACGTAGTCGTCCAGCACCGAGTCGAGCAGCTCGTAGTCGGGCAGCGAGTCGGCGTCGACCTGGCCGGGCCGCAGCTCCGCCGACGGCGGCTTGCTGATCGAGTTCTCCGGGATCGGCGCCTGCTCGCCCAGCTTCTCGGCCTCCGCGTTGCGCCACCGCGCCAGGTCCCAGACCAGCGTCTTGAGCACGTCCTTGATCGGCGCGAACCCGCCGACCGCGTCGCCGTAGATGGTCGAGTAGCCGACCGCCAGCTCCGTCTTGTTGCCGGTCGCCAGCACCAGGTGCCCGTGCTGGTTGGACAGGCCCATCAGCGTGACGCCGCGGCACCGCGCCTGCACGTTCTCCTCGGCCAGCCCGGTCAGTCCGAGCTGGTCGACGAACACCCGCACCATGTCCGCGATCGGCTGCACCTCGTAGTGGCAGCCGGTGCGCTGCGCGAGGTCGTGCGCGTCGGACTTCGAGTGGTCCGAGGAGTAGTCGGAGGGCATGGACACGCCGTAGACGTTGTCCCCGCCCAGCGCGTCGACGGCCAGCGCCGCCACCACGGCCGAGTCGATGCCGCCCGACAGGCCGAGCACGACCGACCGGAACCCGTTCTTGTGCACGTAGTCGCGCAGGCCCGTGACCAGCGCGTGCCACACCTCCGCCTCGTCGGAGAGCGGCTCGGCGGCCTGCGGGACGGGCAGCGGGTCGTAGGCCGGGAGCGGCTCGTCGGAGATCGTCGTGCGGCGGACCGCGAACCCGCTGAACTCCCCCTCGGTCCGCTCGGTGCCGCCCGGCACGTCCAGGTCCAGCACCACCAGGTGCTCCACGAACTGCGGCGCGCGGGTCACCAGCGCGCCCTCGGCGGTGACCACCATCGTGTCGCCGTCGAACACCAGCTCGTCCTGCCCGCCGACCATGTTCACGTAGGCCAGCGGCGCCTTCGCCTCGACCGCGCGGCGCGCCACCAGCGGCAGCCGGGCGTCGTCCTTCTTGCGCTCGTAGGGCGAGGCGTTCGGCGACACGACCAGGTCCACGCCGGCCTCGCCGAGCGCGGCGACCGGGCCGCCGTCCTGCCACAGGTCCTCGCAGATCACCATGCCGACCTCGACGCCGCGCACGCGCACCACGTCCAGGGTGTCGCCCGGCGTGAAGTAGCGGCGCTCGTCGAACACGCCGTAGTTCGGCAGGTGGTGCTTGTCCTGGCGGGCCACGACCGCCCCGCCGTGCAGCACGGCGGCGGCGTTGCGCATGCCGTGCTCGTCGCGGCCGAGGTAGCCGACCACCACCGGCAGCCCGCCGCACCCCGCCTCGTCCAGCGCCCCGGCGAGCGCGGTCAGGGCACCCTCGGACGCCTCCGCGAAGGACACGCGCAGCGCCAGGTCCTCGACCGGGTACCCGGTCAGGACCATCTCGGGGAAGACGGCCAGGTGGGCGCCGGCCTCGACGGCCTTGCGGGACCACTCGACGACGAGTTCGGAGTTGCCCGCGAGGTCGCCGACACAGGCGTTGACCTGGGCGAGTGCGAGTCGGAGCTGTGGCATGGAGGCATTCTCGCTCACCGCGCGCGAGCTTGGCGGCCGTTGTGGCCGACAGATCACACATACGATCGATGGTGTGCGCCGATCGTTGCTGCTAGTACTCGCCCTGCCGCTGCTCGCGTCCTGCACGTCCGTGGTGACCGGTTCACCCAGTGCGGGGACGACGCTGGAGCGGAGAGGTCCGGCCGGGACCGTGCCCGCCGGCCTGGAGCGGTTCTACGGCCAGCAGCTCGGCTGGGAGGACTGCGGCCCGTACGCCACGACCGCCACCACGGCCTCGCAGTTCCGCAACCGCAAGAACCTGGAGTGCGCGCGGCTGGAGGTGCCGCTCGACTACGCGCAGCCCACCAGGAAGACGATCAGGCTGGGGCTGCTGCGCCAGCAGGCCACCGGCGACCGCATCGGGTCGCTGGTCGTCAACCCGGGCGGGCCCGGCGCGTCCGGCATGTCCGCCGCCGCGGGGCTGGCCTCGCAGGTCAAGCAGACCGACCTCGGCGCGCGCTTCGACCTCGTCGGCTTCGACCCGCGCGGCGTCGGGGCGAGCGAGCCGCAGGTCAGGTGCCTGAGCGACGCCGAGCGCGACGCCGACCGCCTCGACGCCGACGTGGACACCTCGCCGTCCGGCATCGCGCAGACCGAGAACGAGAACCGGCAGTACGCGGAGAAGTGCGCGTCCACCACCGGCGCCGACTTCCTGGCCAACGTCGGCACCCGCGACGTCGTGCGCGACCTGGACGTGATGCGCTCCGCCCTGGGCGACGAGAAGCTCACCTACCTGGGCTACTCCTACGGCACGCACATCGGCGCGGGCTACGCGCAGGAGTTCCCGGCCAACGTGCGCGCGCTCGTCCTCGACGGCGCGGTCGACCCCGCGCAGGGCCAGGTCGAGTCGCTGATCGCGCAGGCCGCCGGGTTCCAGAAGGCGTTCGACGCGTTCGCCGCGTGGTGCGCGGGGCGGCAGGACTGCGCGCTCGGCGCCGACCCGGCCAAGGCCAACCAGGCGTTCCGCGACCTGACCCTGCCGCTGCTGGAGCGGCCGGTGCAGGTGGAGGACCGCAAGCTGTCGTACAACGACGCCATCACCGGCGCCATCCAGGCCATGTACTCCGAGGAGCTGTGGGAGCCGCTCAACACCGGGTTGGGCGAGCTGGCGAACAACCGCGGCAACGTGCTGATGCTGCTGGCCGACAGCTACTTCGACCGCGACCAGCAGGGCAAGTACGGCACGCTGAACGACGCGTTCATCGCGATCAAGTGCGTCGACGAGCCGCGCGTCACCGACCGGGCCGTGCTCGACGACCTGGCCAGGCGGTACAAGGCGGCGGCGCCGTTCCTGGACGACGGCCGGCCGGCGGCGGGCGCGCTGGACGCGTGCGCGTTCTGGCCCGTGCCGCCGACCGCGCAGGACCCGAAGCCCGCCACCGGCCTGCCGCCCGTGCTGGTGATCTCCACGACCGGCGACCCGGCCACGCCGTACGACGCGGGCGTGAGCCTGGCGCGCGAGCTGGGCGGCCGGCTGCTCACGTTCGAGGGCAACCAGCACACGGTGTACCTGCAGGGCGACGAGTGCGTGGACCCGGTGGGCGACCGGTACCTGATCGACCTGGAGCTGCCCGCCGAGGGCACGCGCTGCGGCTGAGGACCGGGGTCACTCCGGGACCCAGCGGGCGCGCAGCACGCCGTCCGCGTCGGGCAGCACCGCCGCGAGCAGCGGGTGGCGCCGGTCGGCGTACCAGGAGACGACCGCCGCCGCACGTGCCCCGGCCAGCCGGGCGGGCAGCGCCGGGAGGTCCTCGTCGTCGACGGCGAGCGCGGTGATCCGCCCGTCCCGGTCCTCCCAGACGACCTCGAACGAGTCGTCCCGGGCGGGGAGGGCGTCGAGCAGGGCGGCGACGTCGTCGTCCAGGTCCGGCCACACCAGCAGCCACGCGCGGGGGGCGAGCCCGGCGCGCACCGCCTCCGCGTCGCCGGGGCGGACGCGGTGCCACCGGGAGGCGTTGGCGAGGTACCCCTCCTCCAGGAGCACCGCGCCGCGCCGGGTGGCGAGGTCGGTCAACTCGTCCCAGAACGCGTCGTCGGCGGGGCGCGCCCCGCCGCGGTCGCCCGGCTGCGGTTCGTGCGGGGAGCGGTCGAGGCGCTCCGGGAACAGCCCCAGCTCGCGGGTGCGGGCGACCGCCCGCTCGCAGGGCTCGGCGCTGCCGACGTACACGTACTGGTCGTAGCCGACGTCGACGGAGAACCTGCCCCCCACCTCCAGCCGGCACGACGCGCCGTCGCCGCGCAGCATGGCCCGCACGAGTTCGAGGCCCGCGGCGACGGGCACCAGGGCGCCGTCGTGGTAGCCGGTGAGGTCGGGCGGGAAGAGCCCCGCGAGCCCGCGGTCCTCGAACGGGCGACCCGCGCCGAAGAGGGCGGGTTCGCGGATCTCCAGGTGGGTGACGCCGCTGTCCTCGGCGAACGCGGCCACGGCGGCCAGGTAGGCGGCCTCCACGGGGCCGCGGTCGCTGTCGGTGTCCTCGGTGCCGGTGTAGCGGCCGTGCCCGTCGCGGTCGGCCGGGTCGTACTTGGTGACCCGGTGGACGTGGGGCAGCGCGCTGGTCTTCGGCACGCCCCAGGCTAGCCCCAGACGAGTTCGGCGTCGCGGAACAGGCGGCGGACGCTGTCGAGGCCCTCCGGGTCCATGCGGGGGGAGCCGTCCTCCGGGACCACCTGGGTACTGGTGTCGAACTCCGGGCACCAGGCCACGACCTGCGCGTCGGGCTCGTGCTCCACCACCCGGTCGAGTGCGCGATGGTGATCCGGCAGGAGGTGCCGGGCCGGCCGGTCGGGTCGCCGGAGACGCGGTTCGAGCAGCTGCGGCACCTGAGGAGGCCGGCGGAGCTGCCGCACCTGGCGGAAGAGCGGCTACAGCGGGAACAGCGGCGGGAGTTGCGTCGAGGTCCGGGGCGGGCTCGACGCGGTGCGCGACTCCAGGAACGGCGACGTGCTGGAGTTCCGGGGACGGGCCCTAGTGGTGTTCCTGCGTGCGCTCAAGCGCCGCGCCGGGTGACGCCGCCCAGCTCGCCAGCAGCTTCAGGCGCTCCTCGGTCGGCGAACCGGCCCGCGCCGTGTAGACGGCGAGCGTGAAGTCCTCGTCACCGGCCGGCCGCAGGGACTCGTAGTCCAGGTCCAGGTCGCCCACGACGGGGTGCGCGATGAGCTTCGTGCCGTGCGTCTTCTCCCTGACCTTGTGCTGCGCCCACAGCGTCCGGAACGTCTCGTCCTTCACCGACAGCTCGCCGACCAGCGCCGCGAGCCGCGCGTCGTCGGGGTTGCGGCCGGCGTCCAGCCTCAGGAACGCGACCATGTCGGCGGCCACGGTCGGCCAGTCCCGGTAGAACGCGCGGGCCTCCGGGCGCAGGAACGTGTGCCGGGCCGAGTTGCGGTCCTCCTCGCGCATCCCGCCGAAGCCGTACAGCGCGTCGGCCAGCGGGTTCCAGGCGAGGATGTCCGAGCGCCGCCCCATGACGAACGCGGGCACGTCGCCGACCATCTCCAGCAGCCGCCGCAGACCGGGGCGGAGGCGCTGCGGCGCGGGGCGCTTCGCGGGCGCGGGCCGGACGAGGTTGCGCAGGTGGGCGCGTTCCGTCTCGTCCAGGCGCAGCACGCGGGCCACCGCGTCGAGCACGGAGTCCGACACGGCCGGGGTGCGGCCCTGCTCCAGGCGCACGTAGTAGTCCACGCTCACGCCCGCCAGGAGCGCCAACTCCTCGCGGCGCAGGCCCGGCACGCGTCGACGGCCGCCGCCGGGCAGGCCCACGTCGTCCGGTCGCACGCGTGCCCGGCGGGTGCGGAGGAATTCGCCGAGGTCGTGGTTCACCCTCCCAGTATGGCCGCGCCCCGGGAACCGAGCCTGGGTACTGCCAGACCCAGGAACGCCCGACCGGGGTCACCGCGGACCCGCGGTCGAACGGGGCCTCCGGTACCGCGCGGCGCGGGCCCCACTGTTGTCCCCATGACCTACGACCTGAACAACCGCACTGCCGTCGTCACCGGTGCCGCCAGCGGCATCGGCGCCGAGATCGCCCTCGTCCTGGCCCGCTCCGGGGCGCGGGTCGCGCTGCTGGCCCGCCGGGCCGACCGGGTCGCCGACCTGGCCGGGAAGATCCAGGCCGAGGGAGGGCAAGCGCTTGCGGTCGCGGCGGACGTCACGCGGGACCTGTCCGGCGCGGTCGAGGCGGTCCACGCCGCGTTCGGGCGCGTGGACCTCGTCGTGAACAACGCGGGCGTCATGCTCGCCAACCCGCTGACCGAGGGCCGCGACGACGAGTGGTCCCGGATGATCGACACCAACCTCAAGGGCCTGCTGAACGTCACCAAGGCGTTCACGTCCGACCTGGTCCAGGCCGGCCGCGAGGGCACCGCCGACCTGGTGAACATCTCGTCGGTGGGCGCGCACCAGACGTTCCCGACCTACGCCGTCTACACCGCCACCAAGGCGGCCGTGACGCACCTGTCGGCGAACCTGCGCACCGAGCTGGGCGCGCTGGGCGTGCGCGTGACCAACGTCGAACCGGGTCTCGTGCACAGCGAGCTGGCCGACCACATGGACAACCCGGCCGTGGACGCGCACCTGGCGCGGTGGCGCGAGGAGGTGCCGCCGCTGGACCCGGCCGACGTCGGCGACGTCGTCGGCTTCGCCACCAGCCGGCCGAAGCACGTCAACCTGCGGCAGATCGTCGTGCTGCCGACCGTGCAGGTGTAGGCGTGCCCGCCGTCACGGCTCCACGCGGCGGCTGAGCAGGCAGAACTCGTTGCCCTCGGGGTCTTCGAGGACGTGCCAGGTGACGTCGCCCTGGCCGATGTCCTTGCGGCGCGCCCCGAGGGCTTCGAGGCGTTCCAGCTCGGCGTCCTGGTCGCGGTCGGTGGCGTTCACGTCGAAGTGCAGCCGCAGCTTCCGCGTCTTCGGCCCCCCGGCCCGGTCCAGGACGATCGTGGGGTGCTCGCCGGGGCGGCCGATCTCCACCGCCGCGCCCTCCCGCCCCAGGACCTCGAAGTCCAGCGCGGCGCACCAGAACCGGGCCAGGGCTTCGGGATCGGTGCAGTCGAGGACCAGCTCCGTGATGCGGCACGCCATGCCGTGTGAAGCTACTCGCACTCCGTGCAATTCCCCTCGCGGCGGTGTCACGCTGGGCCCCGTAAACCGTGCAACCAACGCCCGGGGACCCGCGACGGCGCGGGCTTCGAGGGAGGACGGTCGACGATGACCTCTACTGAGGTGACGGCGCCCTACGGCAACGGCGCTTCCGGCGCTCCGACCGGCAGGAAGGTGCGCGTGCACCACCTGCGGGAGATGAAGGAGCGCGGCGAGCCCTGGCCCATGCTCACCGCTTACGACATGTACACGGCCGAGCTGTTCGACGAGGCGGGCATCCCGGTGCTGCTGGTCGGCGACTCCGCGGCCAACAACGTCTACGGCCACGAGACGTCCCTGCCGGTGACGGTCGACGAGCTGATCCCGCTCGTGCGCGGCGTCACGCGCTCGGTCAAGCGGGCGCTGGTCGTCGCGGACCTGCCGTTCGGCTCCTACCAGGTGTCGGTGGAGCAGGCCGTGGCGACGGCGGTCCGGTTCATGAAGGAGGGCCGGGCGCACGCCGTGAAGCTGGAGGGCGGCGCGCACTTCGCCCCGCACGTCAAGGCCATCACCGCGGCCGGCATCCCGGTCATGGCGCACATCGGGTTCACGCCGCAGAGCGAGCACCAGCTCGGCGGGTACCGCGTGCAGGGGCGCAACGAGGCGTTCGACCAGGTCGTGGCCGACGCGCACGCCGTCCAGGAGGCCGGCGCGTTCGCCGTCGTGCTGGAGATGGTGACCGCCGAGGTCGCCAAGCAGATCACGCACGACCTGGTGATCCCGACCGTCGGCATCGGCGCCGGCCCGGACACCGACGCCCAGGTGCTCGTCTGGCAGGACATGATGGGCCTGCGCCGCGGCAAGGGCCCCCGGTTCGTGAAGCGCTACGCCGACCTGGCGGGCGTGATGACGTCGGCGGCGCAGCAGTTCGCCGCCGAGGTGCGCGGCCACCAGTTCCCCGGCCCGGAGCACACCTTCCACTGATCGCACGCGGTCGCCGCGCGGGCCCACGGCCGGCGCGGCGACCTCGCGGTGATCCACTCGTCATCCCGCTCGGGCAGAGTGGGCGGCATGTACCCCGAGATCGAGCCCTACGACCAGGGCCTGCTCGACGTCGGCGACGGCCAGCACGTGTACTGGGAGGTCAGCGGCAACCCGCGCGGCAAGCCGGTGGTCTTCCTGCACGGCGGCCCCGGCGGCGGGTGCGCGCCCGTGCACCGGCGGGTGTTCGACCCGTCCGCCTACCGGATCGTGCTGTTCGACCAGCGCGGGTGCGGGCGGTCGACGCCGCACGCCGCCGAGGTGGCCGACCTGTCCGCCAACACCACGTGGCACCTGGTGGCGGACGTGGAGCGGCTGCGCGAGCACCTGGGCGTCGACCGGTGGCAGGTGTTCGGCGGGTCGTGGGGGTCCACGCTGGCGCTGGCCTACGCCGAGAAGCACCCGGAGCGGGTCACCGAGATGGTGCTGCGCGGGATCTTCACGCTGCGGCGCAAGGAGCTGGACTGGTACTACGGCGGCGGCGCCGGGTTCCTGTTCCCCGAGCTGTGGGAACGGGTCACGAGCTTCGCGCCGGACGGCGACGTGATCGGCACCTACGCCCGGCTGCTCAACGACCCCGACCCCGCCGTGCACGAGCCGGCGGCCGTGGCGTGGAGCGTGTGGGAGGGCTCCACGGTGACGCTGCTCCCCCGGCCCGAGCTGGTCGAGGTGTTCGCGGAGCCCCGGTACGCGCTGGCGTTCGCCCGCATCGAGAACCACTACTTCCGGCACGGCGCGTGGCTGGAGGAGGGGCAGCTGCTGCGCGACGCGGGCCGGCTCGCGGGCATCCCCGGCGTGATCGTGCAGGGCCGCTACGACGTCGCCACGCCCGCCACCTCGGCGTGGGACCTGCACAAGGCGTGGCCGGGCTCGGAGCTGGTGGTCGTGCCGGACGCGGGGCACGCGTTCGACGAGCCGGGCACCCTGCGCGCGCTGGTCAACGCCACCGACCGGTTCCGGCCCTGACGGCGGGGGGCGCGGTCGCCGGGAACGACCCCCGGGCGCGGCACGCCTAGCGGCCGGCGGCGACCGGGGCCTGGTCCAGCCGCGCGCGGACCGCGCCGCCGTCGTCGTGGCCGAGGCGCTCCAGCAGGGTCAGCGCCCGCGCCCACGTGGCCCGCGCCCTCGGCTCGTCCCCCGCGGCCCGGTGGGCGTCGCCCGTGAAGACCAGGCCCCACGCCTCGCGGAACCCGTCGCCGAGCAGGCGGAACAGGGCGACGGCCCGGCGGTGGTGGACCAGGGCCTCGTCCTGGTCGCCCAGGTGGTGGTGGGCGCAGCCCATGATCTGGTGGCAGTGGGCGAGACCGTCCCGGTCGTCCATCAGCGCCACCGCCTCGCGGCAGTGGGCCAGCGCGCCGGTGTGGTCGCCCAGGCAGGCCGCGTACCAGCCCAGCGCGGTCAGGTCGAAGCCCTGCCACGTCCGGTCGCCGGTGCGCGCGTGCAGCTCCAGCGCGCGGCGGGCGTGGGTCACCGCCCCGGGCAGGTCCCGGCGCTGCTCGTGCTCGGCGGCCAGCGAGAAGTGGACGACCGCCTGCCCGGTCTCGTCGCCCAGCGCCCGGTGCAGCTCCAGCGCGCGCCCCAGGTGGTCGAGCGCGGTGCCCCGCTCCCCCAGCGTGGTCGCCGCGCGGCCCAGCAGGTGGTGCGTCACGGCCAGGGCCTCCGGGTCGCCGAGGCGTTCGGCGGCGGCCAGCGCGGTCCGCAGGGCGTCGGCCTTCTCCCGCCACCGGCCCCGCCGGTTCAGGTAGGAGGTGAGGACCCACGGCAGCTGCCAGGCGTGCGCGTCCCAGCCGTGGCGCACCGCGTCGTCCAGGACGCCGAGCACCGCGGTGTGCTCGGCGTCGAACCAGGCCGCCGCCTCGCCGTAGGAGTCGAACCCGCGCGTCGCCACGCCGTCGAGCGCCGGCGGGAGGGTGATCGGCGGCCAGTGCGGCGCCAGCCGCCGCTCCGCCCCGTACCCGGTGCGCAGGTAGTGGTCGGCCAGCCGCGACCGGGCCGCGAGCAGCTCGTCGGCGGTGTCGTGGGCGCGGGCCAGCTCGGCCGCGTAGGCGCGCAGCAGGTCGTGCGAGCCGTACCGGTGCGGCGTGCGCTCGTCCACGAGGTGCTGGCGGCTCAGCTCGGCCAGCAGCGCGCGGGCCCGCGCCACCGGGACGCCCGCGGTGGACGCCGCCGCGTGCGCGTCCACGTCCGCGCCGGGGTGGCGGCCCAGCAGCCGGAACAGCCGCGCGGCGTCCGCGCCCAGCGCGCGGTAGGAGCAGGCGAACACGGCGCGCACGTCCGACACCGCGTCCAGCGCGTCGAGGCGGTCGTGCTCGTCGCGCAGCTCGTCGGCCAGCGCGCGCAGCGGGAAACCCGGGTGCACGGCGGCGCGGGCGGCCACGACGGATAGCGCCAGCGGCAAGCGGGCGGCGTGCTCCACCAGCTCGGCGACGGCGTCGGGCTCGGCGGCGACCCGGTCGCGGCCCAGCCGCCCGACGAGCAGCGCCACGGCCTCGTCCCCGGTCAGCACGTCCACGCCGAGGTGGTCGGCGCCCTGCGCGGCGATCAGCCGGGTCATCCGGTCGCGGCTGGTCACCAGGGTCAGGCAGGGCGCGCCGCCGGACAGCAGCGGCAGCACCTGGGCGGCGTCGGCGGCGTTGTCGAGCAGCACCAGCACGCGGCGGCCGGCGAGCAGGCTGCGGTACAGCGCGGACGCCTCCTCCAGCCCGGCCGGCACGCCGTGCGCGGGCACGCCGAGCGCTTCGAGGAACCCGCGCAGCACGACCCCCGGCGGCACGGGCGCGCAGGTGGGGTCGAACCCGCGCAGGTCGGCGTGCAGCCGGCCGTCCGGGAAGCGCTCGGCGTTGTCGTGCGCCCAGCGCAGCGCCAGCGCCGTCTTGCCCGCGCCGCCGGTGCCGACGACCACGACCAGCGCGGTGGCGTGCCGGTCCAGCGCGGCCAGCTCCGCGGCGCGGCCCACGAAGTGCGGCGGCGGCGCGGGCAGCTGGCGGGGCGCGGGCCGGTCCGGCACGGGCAGCGGGTCGCCGGCCAGGACGCGCCGGTGCAGCTCGCGCAGCCGGGGACCCGGCTCGGTGCCCAGTTCGTCGGCGAGCCGGTCGCGCACCGCCCGGTAGTGCGCCAGCGCCTCCGCCTGCCGGCCGCAGCGGTACTGGGCGAGCAGCACCTGGCCGGCGGCGCGCTCGTCGAGCGGGTGCGCGGCGGCGGTGGCGACGAGGTCGGCGAGCCGGTCGGCGTGCAGGCCGTGGCGCAGCAGCAGGTCGTTGCGGTGCAGCTCGGCGGCCAGGCGCTCCTGCTCCAGCCGCCCCGCCAGCTCGGCGGACCACGGCGTGTCCAGCCCCTCGAACGCCCGGCCGCGCCACAGCGCCAGCGCCCGGTCCGCGGCCTCCAGCGGCCGGTCGCCCTCGCGGGAGCGCGCGCACAGCTCGCGGAACAGGTGCAGGTCGACCGAGGAGGGGTCGGCGGTCAGCACGTAGCCGCCCGCCTGGCGGGTCAGCGAGGCCCCGGCGGGCGCGACGACGCGGCGCAGCCGGGACAGGTGGCTGTAGAGGGAGTGCCGGGCACGGCCGGGCGGCTGCTCGCCCCACACCCGGTCCACCAGCTCGTCGACCGCCACGACCCGGTTGACGTCCGCCAGCAGGGCCGCGAGGACGCTGCGCTGACGGGGTTGGCCGATGTCGACCGGCTCGCCGCCGACCCTGGCCTCGACCACCCCGAGCACGCCGAAAGCCGGTGCCGCCTGTGCGCTCCCCACCCCCTGAGCATCGGTGCGCGCGCGGCCGGCCCTGAGTTCACCGCCGGGTGAACCTGCCCTGACCTGGGCGACAGGGTTTTCGCGGGGTCCGGTCCGCAGGGTGGTGGCACACGGCCCGCCGGGTCGGGACACCGAGGAGGACACCATGCGCAAGACGATCACCGCCGCCGCGCTCGCGCTCGCCGCACTGGCACCCGCGACCGCCGCGGCACCCGCCACCGCCGCGGACGCCGCGACCGCGACCGACTACGTCGACCGGTTCCACAACTCCGCCACCGGGCGGGCGCTCGACGACAGCGGGGCCGGGCTGCGCGCCGTGCCGGTCCTCTGGAACGACCACCAGGCGTGGAACGTGCACCCCTGGGGCGGCGGCTGGACGGAGCTGCGGAACGTGGCGACCGGCGGTTGCCTGGACGACAGCGACGACTTCGGGCTGCGCGCCTACCCGTGCAACCGGACGCCGTTCCAGAACTGGCTCCGCGTCGAGTGGGAGACCGGCGAGGTGACGCTGGTCAACGAGGCCACCGGGCGGGCGCTCGACGACAGCGACGACTTCGGGCTGCGCACGTTCGAGCGCAACGACAGCGCCTGGCAGCGCTGGTGAGACCGCCGCCCCGTCGTGCCCGTCGAGGGGTCGGGCACGCCGGGGCGGCCCCTACCGGCCCAGGGCGGTCGCCAGCGAGGACCGCGCCTCGACCAGGGACGGCCCGTACCAGGTCAGGTGGCGCCCGGAGACGTGCACCGGGCGCAGGCCGGGGAAGAACCGCGGGCCGTCGTCCGGGGTGAAGAGGTAGGGCTCGTCGGGCAGCACGACCAGCTCGGCGTCCTGGAGCTCCGCCAGGGGCGGCCGGGGGTAGCGCTCGGCGTGGTCGGCGAACGCGTTGACCACGCCGAGGCGCAGCAGCACGTCGCCCGCGAACGTCTCGCGGCCCAGCACGACCCACGGCTTGCGCCACACCGGCACGACGGCACGCGCCCACGGCGGCACGACGTCGCGCCACCGCCGTTCGGCCTCCACCAGCCAGCCGGGTTCGACGTCCCACGCCGTGCCCAGCAGCCGGCGCAGCGACCCGAGGGCGGCGGGCACGGTGGCGGGCGCGGCCGTCACCCACACCGGGACGCCGTCGGCGCGCAGCCGTTCGACGTCCTCCGGCCGGTTCTCCTCGCTGTTGGCGACCACCAGGTCCGGCCGCAGCGCCAGCACCCGGTCCACGTCCGGGTACTTCGAGCCGCCGACCCGCGCCACGTCCAGGTCCGCCGGGTGCGCGCAGTAGTCGGTGGCCCCGACCAGGACCGCCGGGTCGACGGCGTCGGTGACCAGCGCCTCGGTGATCGAGGGCACCAGGCTCACCACCCGCGCGGGCGGGCCCGGCAGCGGCACCGGTTCGCCGAGGTCGTCGACGGGCAGCATCAGATGTCGGTGATCTTCAGGCCGGCGTGCGCCTTGTACCGGCGGTTGATGGCGATGAGGTTCGCGGTGAACGCCTCGACCTGGTGGGCGTTGCGCAGCCGGCCGCCGTAGACGCCGCGGAAGCCGGGGACGGCGTCGGCGAGCGCCCGCACCAGGTCGGTGGCCTCGCGGTCGTCGCCCAGCACCAGCACGTCGCCCTCGACGGTCTCCACCGACAGGTCGGCGAGCGTCACCGCGGACACGTGGTGGAACGCGGCCGTGACGCGGGAGTCCGGCAGCAGCGCGGCGGCCTGCTGCGCGGCGCTGCCCTCCGGCACGGGCAGCGCGAACGGCCCCTGCTTGTCGAAGCCCAGCGGGTTCACGCAGTCGATCACGACCTTGCCCGCGAGCGGGGCGCGCAGCGACGCCACGGTGTCGGCGTGCCCGTCCCACGGCACCGCGACCAGCACCACGTCGGCCTGCTCGGCGCAGCCCTCGTTGTCCGCGCCGCTGACGTGCCCGACCCCGGTGGCGGCCCGCACCTCCTCGGCCGCGGCCTCGGCGCGCTCGGCGTCGCGCGACCCGATGACGACCTTCAACCCCGCCTTGGCCCACCGCAGCGCCAGGCCCTTGCCCTGCGCACCGGTACCACCCAGCACCCCGACGGTGAGCTCACGAATATCAGTCACCCGGCCATCACATCACAGCCGGGCGAACGCGACCTTCCTGCGCCCGGGGTCGGCCTCCACCAACCTCACCCGGACGCGCTCGCCCTCGGGCAGGCCCCCGCCCGCGCAGCGGCCCATCACCGGCGGTCGGGCGACGAACACGTCCGCGCCGTTGTCGTCCGCCCGCAGCACGACCGCCTCGAACTCCTGGCCGACCCGGTCGGCGAGCACCCACGCCTCCACCTGGTCCAGGCACGCCCGGTCCACCTTGGACGCCAGCGCGTCCGACCCGCCCATCAGGCCGGGCAGCCGCGGCAGCGCCTCCTTCAGCCAGGCCGGCACCTCCTCGCCCGCGGTGACCGCCAGGCACACCTCGGTGGCGAAGCGGTCCACCAGCCGCCGCAGCGGGGCGGTGACGTGCGCGTACGGCGCGGCCAGGCCCGCGTGCGTGGTGACCGGCGGGACCTCCCCGTCGAACGCGGTGTAGCCCGCGCCGCGCAGCAGCCGGGTGGCGTCGACGAACAGGGCCAGCGCCTCGGGGCGGGCCGGGTCGAGACCCGCGAGCAGCCGCGACGGCGTCGTGCCGGCCGGCCACGGCACGCCCAGGGCGTGCGCGGAGCGCCGCAGCGCGTCGACCGCCCCGTCGTCCGCGTCGGGCAGGGTGCGCAGCACGCCGACCTTCGCGTCCAGCATGATCCCGGCCGCGGCCATGCCGATCAGCAGGGAGATCTCCGCGTTCCACGAGTCCACGTCGGCGCGCGGCCGGACCACGAGCTTCCAGTCGCCGTCCCCGTTGGGGACGATCTCCTGCTCGGGGAGCTGCAGCTCCACGGCACCGCGCTCGACGGCCCGCTCCCGGCGCAGCCGGCCGAAGTCCGGCAGGGCCTCCACCGACGGGTGGGGCGTGCCCGCGTCGAACGACGCCTGCACGCCCTCGTAGTCGAACTGCGCGGTCGACCGGACGACCGCCCGCCGCACCCGCACGCCGGTCGGCTCGCCGTCCGCGCCGCACTCGAACGTCCACAGCACGGCGGGCCTGGTCCGACCGGGCAGCAGGCTCGCCGCGCCCTCGGACAGCACCGGCGGGTGCAGCGGCACGTTGCCGTCGGGCAGGTAGAGCGTCTGCCCGCGCCCGCGCACCTCGGTGTCGAGCGCGCCGCCGGGCACGACGAACGCGCCGAGGTCCGCGATGGCGTAGTGCACGCGGAAGCCCGCGCCGACGCGCTCCACCAGCAGCGCCTGGTCCAGGTCCTTCGAACCGGGCGGGTCGATGGTCACGAGCGGCAGCGCCGTCGCGTCCTCCCGGCCGGCCGGGTCGAGGCCCCGGGCCACCGCCCGCTCGGCCTCGTCCAGCGCCTCGGGCGGGAACGCGTCGGGCAGCCCGAACTCGGTCCGGATGCCGCCGAAGTCCAGTCCCGGGTCGGGGTCGGCCCCCGGGGACCGGGTGCGGTCGGTGCGGATCACCACCATGCCTGCACCCTAGACCGGGTTCAGCGCTTGCCCCACTCCTTGTCGGCCTTGTCCTCGGCCTCGGTCCGCTCGCGGGCCGCCTCCAACGCGCGCCGCGCCGCGGCCTCGTCCGGGTACGGCCCCATCCGGTCGGCGCCGCGGCAGCCCACGCCGTGCTCGACCGTGCGGTGGGTCAGGCAGTAGTACCACGCGTTCGGATCAGCAGCCATGGACCCAGGTTTCCATGCACGGGCACGCATGTCATGTCGGGCGCCGCCACCGTCACCGCCGCCACCGCCGCCGTCAGGGCCGGCGCGGGGGTTGCTGCACCGGCAGCGGACCGGACTGCGGGAACGAGGGCTGCGGCACCACCGGCGGGTGGGCCGCGGGGTGGGCCGCGGGGTGGGGCATCGGGGGCATGGCGGGCTGGGGCATCGCGGGCGGTTGGGGGAACCCGCGCGGCGGCGTGTTCTGGTTGGCGTTGGCGTGGTCGCCCGGGATCGGGTCGAGCACCGACACCAGCACCGACTGGTTCTCCGGGTCGGCGATCAGCCTGCCCGTGCGGTCCCGGTACACCAGCTCGCCGTCCGAGTCGATCTCCACGATCGCCCCGACCTCGGCCAGCTGCTCCTCGTCGAGGTCGACCAGCCGCTCCCGCCGCGACGGCACCACCCGGTACACCGGCCAGTTGAGGTGCGCGTAGGTGCGGTGGAAGTCGGCCAGCAGGTGCGCCATCTGCTGCTGCCAGGGCAGCGGCATGGCCTCCACCAGCGACCGCGGCAGCACCGCGTAAGCCTCGTCCACCCCCGGTGGGCGCGTGCTCAGGTAGTCCCGCGTCGGCGTGCTCGACGCGGGCGGCCCGGCGTGGCGCTGGATGGGGTCGTGGTTGAACACCGTCGTGCCTCCCTACACGCCCGGCCGCACGGCCAGTGGCATCAACTCGTGGTAGTTCCAGTTGATCTTGCTGATCTTGACCACGTCACCGGTCTGCGGCGCGTGGATGTACTCGTCGTTGCCCAGGTACATGCCCACGTGGTGCACGGTGACCGGCTGCGCGGGGTTGGTCGCCCAGAAGATCAGGTCACCGGCCTTGGCCTCGCGCACGGGCAGGTGCGCGCCGCCGGCCACGTACTGGTCGTTCGCGACGCGCGGGATCTTCACGCCCGCCGCGCCGAACGCCTTGACCAGGATGCCCGAGCAGTCCCACGCGTCCGGCCCGTTGCCGCCCCACAGGTACGGCTCCCCGAGCTGCTGCTTGGTGAAGTCGATGGCGGTGGCCGCCGCGTTCGACGCGAGCAGGAAGTCGCCGACGGCCTCGCCGCAGCCGGCCGGGTCGACGACGTCGCCCTCCTTGCCGATCAGGAAGGCCGCCATCGCCTCCCAGTTGTGGTAGCGGTCGGGGAACGCGGAGCGCTCCACGTCCTGCGCCGAGTCGCCGGGGCGCTGCTCCTCCCAGTTCGGCAGGGCCAGCAGCACGTCGTAGAACTTGTTGATCGCGTAGTGCGGGTCCATCACCTCGGCCGGGGTGCCCCAGCCCATCGACGGGCGCATCTGGAAGATGCCCAGCGAGTCGCGGTCGCCGTAGTCGAGGCTGCGCAGCCCCGACTCGGTCATGCCCGCCTGGATGGCGATCTGCCAGGCCAGCGGCGGCAGCTTGCGCTCGCGGCCGATCTTGATGATGTTCGCGACCGTGGTCCGCTGGTCCTCGGAGAGCCGCTCGGCCTCGGCCGCGCCCTTCTCCTGGCTGCCGCCCTCCCAGGGGCCGAGGGAGGCGTTGCAGCTCGCCATGCGGATGTTGCCCGCCTCGTCGGTCGGGGTGTTCTCGTTGATGACGGTGGACACCCCGTTGGTCACCGTCACGGCGACCACGGCGACCACGGCCGCGACGGCCAACGCGATCTTGAGCATGTCACCCCACCTTCGTGTACTTCTGCACGCGCCAACCCTCGGGCAGCCTCGCGACCGTCACGACGAGCTTGCCGCTCTCCAGCTTCGCCTCGAACTCCGCCGAATCGGCGAACGACCGGGCCGGCGTGACGGCCTGGTCGATCACCACCGGCACGTTCGCGGGCTCGACCGACTGCAAGCGGGGGAACAGCTCGTCCGCGGTGACGCCCTTCAGCCCTTCGAGCCACTGCTCCTTGGTGGTCTTGCCGGGCGTGAAGTTCGCGTAGGCGTCGATCCACATGTCCGCGACGAGCCGGGCGTTGGTGTCCACCGGCACCGACGTGCCCGCCGGCGTGGGGCTGGGCGCCTTCGTCGGCAGCGGCGAGGTGGTCACCGTCGGCAGCACGCCGATCTGGTTCCCGCCCGCGCTCGTGGGACCGGTCGTGGACGTCGTCGTGGCCGGCCCGGCGGCGGAGCGGCGCCCGAGCGCCTGGGGGATGACGATGCCGACCACCCCGACCAGCGCGAGGAACAGCACCACCGCCGTGGCGAGGTGGCGGGGCGACCGCAGCGGCCACCCCCACAGGCGTCGGTAGACCGCGGTCCGCCCGCGGTTGGTCCTGATCGGCATCAGCTGTCCCTGACCTCAAGCCCGCGTGAGGGCCGGTAGATCACGTGGACCTGCCGACCCGCCACGACCTCCGTCTCCGCCCGCCGCGGTCCGGGCACCACCGGGCCGTCGACGCGGGCAAACCCGTTCGACACCCGTGACGGCACCAGCACCGCGTCGTCCACCCGGTCCCACCCGCGGTCGGCCACCGGCGGCGCGTCCACGACCCGGGACCGCCCCGACGGCAGCGCCGCGGGCCCCGCGTGACCGCCGACGGGCAACGCCGCCGACCCGCCGCCGACCCCGGACCCCAGCTCGCCGCCGCCGACGCTGTTGCCGGCCCGGTCGAGCCGCTGCGCCGTGGCCACGACGGGACTGGCCGCCTCGGGCCGCACCCGCCGCCGGTCGCGCTGCGGCACCTCGGGACCGTCCGGGTCCGTGTCGCGCACGGTGTCCCAGAACTCGTCCTGCGGCGTCGGCCCCTCCTTCTGCTTGCGCAGCCGGGAGAGGATGCCGCCGCGCATCGGCAGCGCGTTGCCCGCCGTGCCGACGGACATCTCGACCATCTGCCACATGCGGCGCATCGGTTTGCCGACCATGAAGCAGACGAGCGTGAGCATCAGCCCCAGCAGCGTCCTGGTCAGCAGCGTCAGGCCGGTGGCGTTGAAGATCGCCTGGAGCAGCAGCGCGTGCGTGCCCGCCAGCACCGCCAGCACCAGCACGTTGAACACGGTCACGGCGGCGGCACGGGCGACCTTGCGCAGCAGGTCGTGGTGGATCAGGGCGACCAGGCCGATGAGCGGCCCGGCCAGCGTGAGCACCCGCAGCAGGAGCTGCGCGAGCAGCACGGCGGCTTTGGCGAACAGCTGGAACAGCGAGAACGCGACGGCCTGGAGCAGCGAGAGGAACCCGGCGCCGGTGCGACCGCCGTCGTCGCCGGTGAAGTAGCCCTGGGTCGGGCCGAGCTGGGTGTAGATGTTCTTGAACTCGGTCTTCTTGGCGTCCAGGGCGGTCTGGTCGCCGTCCTTGTGCTCGGCCAGCTCCTGCACCGTCCACGCCTGGACGGCCAGCAGCTTCGGCCCGAACTCGGCGGCCTGCGGCGCCTCGGGCGCGCCGAACTCGCCGCGCAGCCACGACTGGTAGACGACCGAGTCGTGCAGGCGCGACGGCAGCACGTCGAGCGTGTCGGTGCCCTCGTCGACGTCGATGAAGCCCGCCTGGATCTCGGACGTCTTGGTGACCAGGGTGCTGTCGAGCAGGTCGTAGAACTGGGGCAGCGCCAGCGTCGAGGTCGCCAGCCACATCGCGGCCAGCGCCCACATGCCGCGTTTCGAGATCGACGCGAGGTCGCCCTGCCAGATCTGCCGGAACATCAGCACCGCGAGGATCAGCGCGACCAGGCCGAACCAGCGCAGGTAGACGTTGTCGTAGACCTTCTGGACGCCGTCGCGCACCGCCTCGTCCAGCGGCTGCAGCAGGCCCTGGCCGACCACCGTGTAGTGCAGGGCGTTCGTCGCGCCGACGATGTTCTTGCCGACGTTGAACAGCTCGTTGCCCATCCACGTGTCGAGCACCGGGGTGGCGTTCGGGATGGAGCACTTCTCCTGGTAGGTGTGCCACACCATGCCCGCGTACCCGTAGGTCAGGTACGGGGTGCCGGGCAGGCCGTTGCCGATGGGCGGGTCGATCGCGCCGACCATGCCCGACCCCGGGCGCTCCGGGTTCGGCGCGTCACCGCAGGGAGCGGCCTGCGCGGGGGTCGCCCCGAGGACGACCTGGAGGGCGACGATGCCCACCACCAGGCCCATCGCGCGCCAACGGCGCGGGCGGGTGTTCGTGGGCGCGCCCTCTTCACGGGCGCGTCTGAAGCGCCGTCGCGCGTGGAGCGCGACGGCGACCAGCGCCACCAGCAGGAGGGTGCTCATGCGGCGCCTTCCCGACCGTTGCGGCGGTTTCCCCCCTCGCCGTGGGCCGACTCGACCAGCTCGTCCGTCAACCCGACCTCCAGGTCGGCGGCCAGCTCGTCGTCGTAGTCGTCCGGGTACTGCTGCTGGTCCTGGTGGTCGAACGGGTCCTGCCGCGGCGACGACACCTCGACCTCCGCACCCTCCGCGCTCTCGCGCAGCGCGTCCGGAGTGGTGTCGAGCGAGTTGCGCAGGTGCTCCAGGTGCGGTCCGGAGAAGTCGACCCGGATGCGCTCCACGCCGCCCGCGCCGTCGCCGAAGATGAACTGGCGGGGCGCGCGGTCGCGTTCGGTGCTGTTGCGGACACCGCCGGGGCGGCGGCCCAGGGACGCCACGACCTGCTCGTAGCCCGCGCCGACCGGGACCTTGAGCAGCCGCAGGGCGTCGGCCTGCGCCTGGTCGTCGTCGAGCCGGCCCACGAACACCGAGTCGAGCAGGGCCACGAAGCCCTGGATGCGCAGGAAGTCGGCCGGGATCTGCGACGACAGCAGCACGCGGACGTTCCACTTCCGCGAGTCGCGGGCGAAGCGGTTCATCAGCACGCGACCCGTGGGCACCTCGGACAGGAAGAACGCCTCGTCGATCCAGACGCCCTTGCGCAGGTCCTTCGGCCGCTCGTAGATCGAGCGCTGGGTGAGCCACGCGGCGAGGTTCAGCATCTCCACGCCGAGGGACTCCGCGTCCGTCCAGTGCTCGCGGCCCGTGCCGTCCTTCGGCAGGTTCAGGCCCGCCATGGTGAGGACGGTGAGCCGGTCGTCGCGCGCCTCGTCGTACGGGTCGAGGTCCTGCTCGGGGATGAGCAGCGACATGCGCTCCCGCATCTCGTCGAGGAAGTCGGCGACGACGACGGCGTGCTCGTGGTGCTCGGACGCGTCCCGGCGCAGGGCCTCGAAGACCTGGCCGGGGTGCGCGTCGGGCCGGCCGCCGACGGTGCGGACCGCGCGCAGCAGCACGATCCGGGTCTGCGGCAGCCGGGCCACCTCGTACGGCAGCAGGCCGGTGAGCACGTCGAGCACGAGGCGGCGGCGGGTGGCCGCGGCCAGCGCGCGTTCGCGCCGCCACGTCCGCTCCGGGTCCTCCTCGTCCATGAAGTGCTCGAGCATCGGCTCGGCGACCACGCGGTACGGGTTGAGGATGCCCGCCTGGGCGTTGAGCAGGTTGATGGGCCGGGCGTAGGGCTTCAGCTCGGGCAGCTCGCACAGCGCGGCCAGCGGCCCGGACGGGTCGAGCAGCGTCCAGTGCGCCCCGGCGCGCAGCGTCTTGTAGACGATGCCGCCGCCGAGGAACGACTTGCCGGCGCCGAGGCCCGCGACCATCGCGGTCAGGCCGGACGAGTCGCGCAGCTCCTGCGCCATCCACGGGTCCCACGCCACCGGGCGGCGGGTGGCCGTGACGGTCTCGCCGAGCAGGATGCCGCGCCGGTCGCCCACCTCGGCGGTGGCCGTGGGCACCGAGCTGGCCGCCCACAGCACCGAGCCGCGCCGCAGGTACGCCGAGGACGACAGCGGCTCGCCGGGGATGAACTCGCGGGCGATGGCGTACTGCGCCTCGGGGTGCTCGATGGCGACCTTCGGCTTGTAGAGGTCGAGCAGCGCCTGGGCCAGCCGCAGCGCCTCGCGCTCGGTCGGCCCGGACACCGCGAGCCGCCACCACGACCGCACCCGGGTGCCCAGGGCGGTGAAGCCCGACGTCATCTCGTCGTCGATCTCCAGCACCCGCGACGCCTGCCGGGCCAGCGACTGCGGCGGCTCCAGCTCGTGCTCGTCGGTGTAGTGCCGGACCTGCGAGCGGACCTTCGACATCTGCCGCTGGAGCTCGCCGGAGACCTCCTCGGGCCGCCGCACGTAGATGCGCGCCGACCACTCGACGGCCGCGGGCAGGCGGTCGGACCGCTGCACCCACGGGTCGTCGACCTCGGGGATCTGGAGGCCGTGCATGAGGCCCACGGTGAGCACGGCGACGTGCCGCTTGATGCCCGCGTTGGAGCCGGTGCGCCCGCGGACCGTGACGGTCGGCGCGTACGGCTCCTGGTGGAAGTCGGCGGCGTCGGTGAAGGACGCCAGGTCCTCCGGCTCCCACGGCGCGCCGGGCACGGCGGGCAGGTTGCGCGGCGCGGGCAGGCCCAGCGAGCACGACCGGTGCATCAGCCAGGACATCTCCTCGGCCGTCGCCGGGCGGCCCTCCAGGCCCGCGGAGCCGATCACCTGGTCGAGGTGGTCGATCTCCGACTCGATGGCGACCAGCTCGGCGTCCACCGCGTCCGGGAAGACCTTGCGCAGCACGGGGGCGGCGCGCTCGACCGCGCGGTCCATCATGTTGCGGGTCTGCACCTGGACGCCCAGGTAGACCTCTTTCTCCGCCATCGAACGGCCCATCAGCTGCTGCTGCTCGCCGACCATGTAGTCGTCGAAGCTCAGCGTGCCCGGGGTGTCCGGGAGCCGGCGCACGGCGTTGTGCACGTGGGCCTCGGCCCACATCCGGATCGGGTACGGCCGGGTCGTCACGCGCAGGTGCATCCAGCGGCCCTGGAGCTCGGCGTACTGGCCCGCGATGGCGGCGATCAGGTCCTGGCGCTGCGAGTCCGAGCGGAACGACCACCGCTGCGGCGCGAGCTTGTACCAGGCGTAGACCTCCTGGCCGGTGCGCAGCAGGTGGCCGTCGATGCTGCGCGCGGAGATCGACGGGGTGTAGCTGGGGACGGCCTGCTCGCCGGGCAGGCGGCGGCCGCGCTTGCTGTAGACCTTGCGGTCGTCGCGCGCGGCGGCAGCGTGCTGGGCGACGTGCGCAGCGGAGCGTCGGTCACGGTCACGCCGGCGTCCGAACACCGCGCACCTCCTTCTTACGGCGATCTGGCCTGCGCTGCTGGGACGGGGGCTGCTCTGATCGGGACTGCTGCTGTGATCGGGCGGCGGCGGCGGCGCGTTTCGCCGCCTTCTCCGACTTCCCGGGCCGAACCCTCCTGCGGGGGCGTTCCCGGTTGACCCGGATGCGGGCGGCGCTGGCGGCGCCGCCCTTGCCCGAGGTCGTCTCGCGCGGCGCGGTCAGCTCGCGCACCCACATCGCCATCACCGACGACAGCGGGCGCTCGTGGCTGATCCGCGTGCAGATGAACCTGGTCAGGGCGATCGTGATGACGAAGCCCCACCCGGTGTTGATGAAGTCGAACCCGAAGCCGAGCTGTCGCTGGAGCGCCGTCACCAGCAGGAAGACCACGATCCCGACACCCCACGCGACGTAGCGCGCGCGCCACGGGAAGGTCGCCTTGGGCGGGCCGAGCCAGACGGCGTCGACCCGGTAGACCTCGTCGTCAGTGCGTACCCGCAAGGGTCACCCGCCGGTGAACAGGCCCGCGATCCACGAGCCGATGTTCGCGCCCGCGTTCGTGGTCACGGCCAGTCCGATGATCGCCAGCGCGATGATCACGCCGCCGAGGCGGCGCATGACACCCGCGTTGTCGCCCTTGCCGCCGCCGAGCCACAGCAGCAGCAGCGCCACCGTGAGCAGGAGCAGCGGGACGAGGTTGTCGAGAATCCACTGGCGAACCCCGCCTGTGCCCAGTGCGGGCGGTTGCTGCTGCGCGAGTGTTACCAGGGTCAAGGCGGTCATCTCGTACTCCTGAGTACGCAGGACGGCGCCGGGCGGGCCGAGGGGTGCCCGTCCGGTTCGTGCGTTATCGAGTAGAACACGTCTTCGTCGTCACGAGGTGTGTCGATCGGCTGGCGGTGGGTAGATCAAACCGTTCCCCTGTGCGTCGATTACGTCTAATCTGACCACAGACATGATGGGTCCGGGGAAGCCGGTGGAGAACCTGGGACCTCTGATTCTCCCGATTGCCGAGACAGTTCACCCGACTGCGAACTCCCTGGTCACGCACCGTGTGCACGACCGCAGGCCCCCCGTTCGCCGACCACCACAGTGTGCCCCGTCCGGCCCAACGGCAGGTCCGAACGGTCCGCACCCACCGGAGTGACGACGCCGAGGAGGCTCGCTCATGGCCCAGCCGCCGGAAGCCGCGCCCGACCCAGCCGCCGGAGTGAACGAAATCACCGTCGCGGTGGCGTTCCCCGGCGGTGATCAGGTTACCGGGGAAGGGCGCCGAACCGGGCGGCGGGTGCAGCGGACGGTCAACTTCGACCAGGACGTGCTGGAACGGGCCAGAGCCGCGGCGACCTACCTGGCGGCCTACGAGGCCACGGCAGGCGTGCGGAGCCTGGCCGACATCGTGAACCCGGCCGTCGCGGCCTACGTGGCCGAGCTGGAGCGCCGCTACAACGACGGCGAGGCGTTCCGCCCGGTGATCCGGATGCCACCCGGCCGCCCCGCCCGCCGGGCCCCGGTCGAACACCCCGTGCAGGTCGAGCGCCCGGTGCAGGTCGAGCGCCCGGTGCAGGACCCGGCCCGGACCTCGGCCCCGGCGCCCACCCCGACCCCGGCTTCGGCCGACGGCGTCGACGGGATCGCCCCGGCCTGACCCCCGGCACCGCGAAGGGGCCCCTTCCCGCCCCCAGGCGCGGAAGGGACCCCCTCGTCACCGCGGGTCGGTCACCACTCCCGGTTCCCCTCCGCGGTGGTGGCCGCCACGCGGCGTGACCATCGATCCGCTGCGGGGTGCCGGGCGTGGCGGCGACGCCGCGACAGGTCACCCGAACAGGTCACCCGGACGGGTCAGCTGGGACCGGAGATCCGCCAGTACCCCACGGTCGGCAGGGTGTCCGGCCCGACCGGCCCCCGACCCCAGAAGTAGTCGTCGAAGTTCGCGATCCACGAGCTGCCGATCGGCCCCATGGTCGACCACCGCACCCACGCCGGCTGGGTGTCGATCGACGCCTGCGCCCACGCCACGCGCACCTTCATCGGCCGCAGGAAGTTCAGGAACGGCCTGCGCAGCAGGTAGTTGCCGTACCGCGAGCCGAACGCGCTGCTCTGCACCACGCCGGTCTCGAAGCTGTTGATCTGGTGCAGCCCGCGGAACGCCGGGCCCCACCGCTGCCACCACGCCTGGCCGCTCGCCGTCGCCTGGAGCAGGCTCGGGGTGTAGAGGCTCATCCACTCGGCGTCCCGGTTGCCCCAGCGGGCCTCGGTGTTGCGCAGCGTGGTGTCGGTGACGGCGCTGCACCCGGCGAACGACAGGCCGAACGCGCCGCCCCGCCCGTGGTAGTAGGTCAGGTCGACGTCGTCGGCGTACAGGTGGTCCTGGCCGCCGGCGAACGCCGGGTCCTTGAAGTCCTGCTCCCACGCGTTGGCGCCGGTCCAGCTGAACTGCACGGGGACGCCCGCGGACGTGAACCGGTTGTTGAAGCCGGTGATGTCGGCGGGGACGCCGGGCAGGAACTGGCAGGTGCCGGTGCCGGAGCTGCCGACGTCGGTCCGGGTGGTCCACTGCGCGCCCACGTCACCGGCCGAGGCGGCGCGCGACCGCGGCGGCACGGCCGGGTCCTGCGGCGGGGCGGGGCTGCCCACGACGGCGGGCACGTAGAGCACCGGCGCGGACTCGCCGGTCTCGGCGCCCTGGCAGCGGAAGAACGGCTCCAGCTGCGTGGCGCCCGCGCCGAGCGGGCCGGACGGGTAGGCGTAGTCGACCGGGCCGAGGGCGGTGTCGCCGAGGGCCTTCGCGCACTCCTGCCGCCCCTGGTCGAGGGTCAGCACCGGCTTGAGCCCGGCGCTCGCGACGGCGCGGGTGGCGTAGGTGAGCTGCGTGACCGCGCCCGTGCCGTCGAGGGAGACGCGGACCTTCGAGCCGGGTCCCTCCAGCGGCACGCCGCCGAGCGAGAAGGCGAACGCCACGGTGGTGTCGAGCGGGGCGCTCACCACCGGGTTGCCGCCGGTGTCGGTGATGTCGAGGGTCGTGTGCGAGGCGCTCGCCACGGCGCCGGCGGGCAGCAGGCCGATCCCGCGCAGGGTCTCGTCGACGCGCTTGACCGCGTCGGCGGTGGGAACGGCCCTGAGCCCGCGGATGGCGGTGAGGTCGAGCTGGGTCTGGTTCGTCGCCTGACCGCTCTCGTCGGGCTGGCCCGCGCCGCGGTCGATGCCGGGCACGCGCAGGTGGCGGTCCTCGTCGGTGAAGGTGACGACGCCCTCGGGCGTGCGCTCGACGGACTTGAGGCCGAACGCCCGTTGCAGGGCCGCCGCCTGCTCCTGGGTCAGCCCCTCGGAGCGGACGGCGTAGACGGGCAGTTCGTCGGCGGCGGACGCGGTGCCGGCGGCGGCACCGGTGAGCGCCGCCGCGCCCAGCAAACCGGACAGGGTGAGCAGCGTCGCTCCCCGTCGTCTGGTGGTGGACATGCGTTTCCTCCTTCTGCGCCGCCGGGGCAGGGCCCGTGGCGCGTTCGGAGGACTCGGGGAGCGGGGCGTTGATACCGGACGAGTCGGACATCCACTCGATCGGAGTCACTCTTGTAACGTCGTTGGCGCGCAAAGGATGGCTAGGCGGACGGGTCTGCCCGCGCACCGCCCCGACCTGCGTCGCTCCACAGTGGACGGAGAGGTGCCGAGCCGGGGTGACCGCACATCGGCGGTCGGGGTGGTTCGGTGGTCCGCAGGGAGCGGGCCGGACCCGAGCGGCCGGACGGGGCCGGGTCCGACCTGGGCGGCCGGACCGGGGCCGGGTCGGACCGGGGAATGGGGGCGGATGAGCCGGCTCGTAAGCCGGATTCTGTTCCCGGGCGCCTCGCGGCGGTCCCGTTCGGCGGCCATCCATCTCGGCCTGCCGTCGCCGACAGGCTCGTGCGGCCTACCCGCAGGCATCGGGCGGGCAGCCCTCGATCGCCTGCGCAGGTGCCCTGGGGCACCCTCTTGGCCTTGCTCCGGGTGGGGTTTACCTAGCCGCCCCCGTCACCGGGGGCGCTGGTGGTCTCTTACACCACCGTTTCACCCTTACCCCGGCTCGCGCCGGGGCGGTCTGTTCTCTGTGGCACTGTCCCGAGGGTCGCCCCTGGTTGCCGTTGACAACCACCCTGCCCTGTGGAGTCCGGACTTTCCTCGGCGACAGACGTTAATCCTGTCGACGCGGCCGCCCTGCCGACTCATCCGCGCGCCCAGGATAGCCGACCGGTTCCCAGGCAGTGGAACCAGCCGGGCCGAACCTTGTCGCGGTGTGGACCCGACTGCTCTACTCGCAACCATGCCAGGAATCGGGGGACTGACCCGCCGCCGGCACGTGGACTTCGGCCGCACCGCCGCCGCGATCTGTTGTCGCTGACACCTTTTATCTCGTACTCCGAGCCTTTTCCCGAAAGGTGCCAGCACCCATGTCCTCCATTCTGATGATTTCCGGCAGCCCGTCACCGGTGTCGCGGACCGGCATCGTCGTGCAGCACGTCGACGGCCTGCTGCGCGAGGCCGGTTACGACGTGCGCACCCTGCACGTGCGCCGGCTGCCGACGTTGTCGCTGCTCACCGAGGACCTGCGGGACCCGGAGATCGGTGACGCGGTCGCCGCGGTGCTGCGCGCCGACGGGATCGTGGTCGCCAGCCCGGTGTACCGGGCGGCCTACAGCGGACTGGTGAAAGCGCTGCTGGACCTGTTGCCGAAGAAGGCCCTGCGCGGTCGCGTGGTCCTCCCGCTGGCGACCGGCGGGAGCCAGGGTTTCCTCGTCGCGATGGACTACGCGCTCAACCCGTTGCTCGCCGGGAAAGGCGCGGACAGCGTGCTGCGCGGCGAATTCGTGCTCGACGCCGACATCGAGGGCGACGTGATCGCGCCGAACGCGCGGCAGGCCGTCGACGGCGCGGTGGACCGGTTCGCGCACGCCGTCGAGGAGGCCCGGTACCGCCGTGAGCGCCCCCGGCTCCGGCCGGCCGGCTGACCCGGGTGCCCGGCTGACCCGGGTGCCCGGTTAACCCAGGTGCGAGGTGTCGTTGACCAGCCGCACGGACGCGTTGCCGTCGGGGTAGAACTCGACGACCGACAGCGACGCGAGGTCCAGGTGCAGCCGGAACAGCAGTGACGGCCCCGCGTCCAGCCCCATGCGCAGCAGCGACTTGACGGGCGTGACGTGGCTGACCAGCACGACGTTCGCGCCGCCGTGCCGGGAGATCAGGTCGGTCAGCGCGCGCCGCACCCGCCGGTGCACCTGGTCGAAGCTCTCGCCGCCGGGCGCGGGCACGGACGGGTCGGACAGCCACCGCCGGTGCAGCGCGGGGTCGCGCTCGGCGGCCTCGGCGAACGTCAGGCCCTCCCACGCGCCGAAGTCGGTCTCGATCAGGCCGTCGTGGGTGGTGGGTTCGACGCCGACGGCGGACGCGACGGCGCTCGCGGTCTCGACGGCGCGCCCCAGCGGGGAGGAGACGACGACGCCGAGGTCCTCGACCTTGGCCAGCCGCCGGGCCGCCGCCTCGGCCTGCCCCCGGCCGACCTCGGTGAGGGGCGGGTTGCCGCGCCCGGAGTAGCGGCGGGCCACCGACAGCTCCGTCTGCCCGTGCCGCAGCAGGTACAGGCGGGTGGGTTCGCCGACCGCGCCGGTCCACGAGGACGGCGGCGCCTGCTCGGTGACCGGGTCCTCGGCCGCGGGGGCCGCCTCGCGCACGCCGGCCTGCTCGTCCATGGCCTCGTTGGCGAGCCGGTCGGCGTGCTTGTTGCGCTCGCGCGGAATCCACGCGTACGTCACGCGGTCGAACGCGCGCACCAGTTCGCGGCCCTCCGCGACGAGCGGCTGCATGGACGGGTGCTTGACCTTCCAGCGCCCGGACATCTGCTCGACCACGAGCTTGGAGTCCATCCGCACGTCGACCTCGGACGCGCCCACCTCGGCCGCCGCGCGCAGGCCCGCCAGCAGGCCCTGGTACTCGGCGACGTTGTTGGTGGCCACGCCGATCCCGGCGGACCGCTCGGCCAGGACCTCGCCGGACGCGGAGCGCACGACGGCCCCGTACCCGGCGGGCCCGGGGTTGCCGCGCGACCCGCCGTCCGCTTCGACGACGACCTTCACAGGCCGGACTCCCCGGTGCGGACCATGATCGCGTCGCACTCCTCGCACTGCACGACCTCGTCGGCCGCGGCCTCCTTGACGCGGCCCATCGCGCTGCGGTCCAGCTCGATGCGGCACGCGCCGCAGCGGCGGGACTGGAGCAGCGACGCGCCGATGCCCTTGTGGGCGCGCACCCGCTCGTAGAGGGCGAGCACCGGCTCGGGGAAGCCGGCGGTGACCTTCGCGCGCTCGGCGGTGCGCTTGGCCTCGGTGGACTCCAGGTCGGCGAGCGCGGCGTCCCGGCGGCGGGCCGCGTCGGACATCGCCTCCTGCGCCTTGTCCAGCTCGACGCGGGCGTGCTGGGCGTCGGCCTCGACGGCCTCGCGGCGCTCCATCAGCTCCAGCAGGTCGTCCTCCAGCGCGCCGCGCCGGCGGTTGAGGGTGGCCAGCTCGTGCTCCAGGTCGGTGAGCTGCTTGGCGCCCACCGCGCCGCCGGCGAGCAGCGCGCGGTCGCGCTCCTCGCGGGCGCGGACCTGGTCGATCTCGGTCTCCTGGCGCTTGACCTCGCGGGTGAGGTCGCCCAGGTTCGTCTCGACCGTGGTCAGCGCGTCCTGCTTGGCCCGGACCTGCTTCTCGGCCTCGGCGATCTCGGCGATCTCGGGCAGCGTGCGGCGACGGTGGGTCACGCGCGACAGTTCGGCGTCGACCTGTGCCAGGTCGAGCAGCCTGCGCTGCACGGCGGGATCGGCTTTCACTGAGGTCCTCCTGTTCGGCTCGTCGCGCCGACGGTCCACGGGTCGGTCCGGCGGGTGGAGACGAGGACTTCGACCGTACCGCCGAAGGCGGCGCGCACCACGTCCGCCGCCTGCGCGCACCACGGCTGCTCGCTGGCCCAGTGGGACACGTCGACGAGCGCGGGGCCGCCGGCGGCGAGGTGCTCGCCCGCGGGGTGGTGCCGCAGGTCGGCGGTGACGTAGGCGTCGACGCCCGCGCGGACCGCGGCGGACAGGTAGCCGTCGCCCGCTCCCCCGCACACCGCGACGCGCCGGACGGGCCGGTCGGGGTCGCCCGCGGCGCGCACGCCCCACGCGGTGACGGGCAGGGCGTCGGCGACGCGCTGCGCGAACGCGCTCAGCGGTTCGGCGGCGGGCAGCTCGCCGATCCGGCCGATGCCCGCGCGGGACGGCAGCTCGGCCAGCTCGGTGAGCGTGAAGCCGACCTCCTCGTACGGGTGGGCGGCGCGCAGGGCGCGCACGACGTCGGCCCGCCGCCGCCGGTCCAGCACCACGTCCAGGCGGGTCTCGGGCAGCCGTTCGAGCCGGTCGACGGCGCCGACGGCGGGGTCCGCGCCGGGCAGCGGCCGGAACTGGCCGGTGCCCTCGACGGTCCACGCGGCGTCGCGGTAGTCGCCGACCGCGCCCGCGCCGGCGGCGTGCAGGGCGTCGAGCACCCGCTGCGCGCGGTCGACGGGCACGTAGGTGGTGAGCGCGTCGAGCGGCCGGGCGGGCACGGGGGACAGCGGGCCGGTGACGGTGAGGCCCAGGGCGCGGGCGAGCGCGTCGGACACGCCGGGGTCGGCGGCGTCGGCGTTGGTGTGCGCGGTGTAGAGGGCGACGCCGGCCCGGACGAGCCGGTGCACCAGGGCGCCCTTGGGGTCGTCGGCGGGGACGCCGGTCACGCCGCGCAGCATCAGCGGGTGGTGCGCGACGAGCAGCTGCGCGCCCACCTCCAGCGCCTCGTCCACCGTGGACCGGACGGGGTCGACGCAGAACAGCACCCGGGTCACCGGCTCGGCGCGGTCGCCGCACACCAGGCCGACCGCGTCCCACGACTCGGCGGTCGCGGGCGGGTAGGCCGCCTCCAGCGCCCCGAGCACGTCGTCCAGCGTGGTCGTCACACGTCCTCCAGCACGACTCGCAGCGCGTCCACCAGCAGCGCGAACTCCTCGGGCGCGCGCACCGCGACCCGCAGGTGGTCGGGGGTCAGGCCGGGGAACGTGTCGCCGCGCCGCACCGCGATCCCCTTGTCCCGCAACGCCAACCGCACCCGTTCCCCGTCCGGCACGCGCAGCAGCGCGAACGGCGCGGCCGGCGGCACGACCACCAGGTCGCCCAGCCGCGCCACGGCCAGCGACGTGTGCTCGCGCGCCTCCCACGCCAGCGCCTCGGCCTCGGCCACCGCCGCGGGCGAGCAGCACGCCGCGACGGCCTCCAGCACCAGGCTGCCCACCGGCCACGGCGGGCGCGTCGCCGCGAGCCACCCCAGCAGCTCCGGCGCGCCCAGGAAGTAGCCCGCGCGCAGCCCCGCGAGGCCCCACGTCTTGGTCAGGCTGCGCAGCACCAGCAGCCCGCCGAGGTCGGCGCGGGCGGCCAGCGACTCCGGTTCGCCGGGGATCGCGTCGGCGAACGCCTCGTCCACCACCAGCACCCGGCCCGGTCGGGCCAGCGCCGCGACCACCTCGGCGGGGTGCAGCACGGACGTCGGGTTCGTCGGGTTGCCCAGCACCACCAGGTCCGCCTCGTCCGGCACCAGCTCGGGCCGCAGCCGGTAGCCGTCCTCCGGGCGCAGCGGCACCCGGCGCAGCGGCACGCCCGCGTCCCGCAGCGCCACCTCGGGCTCGGTGAACGACGGGTGCAGCACGGCGGCCAGCGCCGGGCGCAGGTTCGGCAGCAGCGCGAAGCCCTCGGCGGCGCCGTTGAGCACCAGCACCTCGTCCGGCGAGCGGCCGTGCCGGGCGGCGACGGCCTCGCGGGCCCGCAGGTCGGCGGCGGCGGCCGGGTAGGCGCCCAGGTCGTCGAGCGCGGCGACCAGCCGGTCGCGCAGCCAGGCCGGGGGGCGGGGCACCCGCACGTTGACCGCGAAGTCCGCGAGCCCGGGCGCGGCGTCGACGTCCCCGTGGTGGCGCAGCAGCGCCCGGCCGGAATCCTGGCTGGTCATCGCCGCGAGTCTAGGCGATCTGCGCCGCCGGCCGGTCGAGGAGGACCCCCGGCGGCGGCGGGGTCGGAGCACCGGGACCGGGGCACCGGGGTCAGAGCACGGAGGCGGCCACGGCGAGGAACACGACGGCGATGCTCAGCAGCAGGTGCGCGAGCGAGGGGGCCTCTCGGGAGGCGAGGCGGCACAGCGACGGTTCGTTCACCTGTCCCCGACCTTCCGCGGTCCCCCGGACGTCCCGGCGCGGCCCGGCGCCGACCGCTCCGAATAGGTCTGCCGGACCCGGCGCACCACACATGTGCGAGTCATTCGCGTTCCTTCCCCCGAGATTCCCTACGGGATTGGCGTCGGAATTCCCCGCTCGTTCGTTACCCGTTGTCGCGCTTTCGCAGGCTCTCCTCCGCGGCGGACAGCAACCGCGCCCGCTCCTGCCTGGCCCGTTGCCGTCGTTCCCGCTCACGAACCCACGCGAGCACGTCGTCCGCGCCCAGGCCGGCCGCCTCGCGGTAGAACTCGCCCTCGAACCACCACCACACGCGAATGCCCTGCCGGGCAATGCGCACGGGCTGTTCCCGCTGCGACACGTCGAGTGACGGAAAATCGGTCACCAGCACCGGCGGGCATCCCGTGCCGACGAAGAAATGCCTTTTCCGGAAGAGGAAACCCCGGTCGGTGAAGAATCCGGCGTTGGGGTCGGCGGTCGGGCCGCCGGGCGAGTGCACCGGCCGGGGGCGGGCGAACGCGGGCGTCGCGGGCCACGAGCGCCGCCGCAGCACGACGGTTACCGCCACCACCACCGCGACGGCGAGCAGCACGACGACACCGACCACGACCCCTGACATCGGACCCCCAACGAGAGCCGGTCACGTTCGATGGTCGTGCGCGCCGGGCACCGCGTCCAGCGCCCTCACCCGGAGCGCCCAACCCCTGGCAGACTGACCTGCCGTGCCCTTGACGATCGCCTTCATCTGCACCGGCAACATCTGCCGTTCCCCCGTGGCCGCGATCATATTCCGCGAGCACCTGAGCCGGGCCGGCCTGGGTGACCTCGTGGAGGTGACCAGCGCGGGCACCGGCGGCTGGCACGCGGGCGACCCGGCCGACCCGCGCGCGGCCAGGTCGCTGGCCGACCGCGGCTACCCCACCGGGCACAGCGCCGCGCAGGTCGACGAGGACCACCTGGGCGCGGACCTGCTGGTCGCCCTGGACTCCGGGCACGCCCGCGCGCTGCGCCGGCTGGTCGACGACCCGGACCGGGTGCGGCTGCTGCGCTCGTTCGACCCGGACGCGGACGGCGTGGACGTGCCCGACCCGTACTACGGCGACGAGGAGGGCTTCGGCCGGGTGATCGACATGGTGGAGGCCGCCGTGCCCGGCCTGCTGGCCTGGACCCGCGAGAACCTGTGACGCCCGCCGGCGCCGCGGCCCGGCTCACCGGCGTGCCCGCCGCCGGGGCGCGGCGGATCGCGGGCGCGGTGTGGGAGGTGGGCCTCGCCGACGGCGGCCGGGTGGTCGTCAAGCGCCACGACGTCCCGGGCGCCGCGCTCGCCGAGGCCGCCTCCCTGGCGTGGCTCGCCGAACCCGACGGGCCGCCGGTCCCGGGCGTGCGCGGCCACGACCGCCGGCTGTGCGTGGACCGGGTCGAACCGGGCCGCCCCTCGCCGGGCGCGGCCGAGGACTTCGGGCGGGCGCCGGCCCGGCTGCACGGCGACCTGTGGGGCGGCAACGCGCACTGGGCCGCCGACGGCCGGGCGTGGCTGATCGACCCGGCCGCGCACGGCGGCCACCGGGAGACCGACCTCGCGATGCTCGACCTGTTCGGCTGCCCCCACCTCGACCGCGTGCTCGCCGCGTACCACGAGGTCAGCCCGCTGGAACCCGGCCGGCGCGACCGCGTTCCGCTGCACCAGCTGTTCCCGCTGCTCGTGCACGCGGCGCTGTTCGGCCGCGAGTACGCGCGACAGGCCCTCTCGGTGGCCCGCGCGCTGACATGATGGTGCGATGGGGATCACACTCTTCGGCCGTGACGACTGGCGGTGGCTCAACGAGCCCCGCTCCTGGGACCACCGGGACGACGTCCTGACCGTCACCGCCGACCCGGGCACCGACCTGTGGCGCACCACCCACTACGGCTACGACCGCGACTCCGCGCACGTCCTCGGCGTGCCGCTGGCCGGCGACCTCACCGTCACCGCCTCGTTCACCGGCGAGTACGCCGCCCAGTACGACCAGGCGGGCATCGCGCTGCACCTCGACGACCGGAACTGGATCAAGGCGGGCGTCGAGCTGGTCGACGGCGAGTTCCAGATCAGCACCGTCGTGACCAGGGACTTCTCCGACTGGTCGGTGGTGGGCGTCGGCCGGGTCGACCGGGTCGTCATCACCGCGACCCGCGAGGGCGACGCGGTCACGCTGCGCTACGGGACCGGCGACGCCGAACCGACCGCGCTGCTGCGCCTGGCGTACTTCCCGCCCGGCGCGGAAGCCCTGGCCGGGGTGATGGCGGCGGCCCCGGACGGGCCAGGGTTCACCGCCCGGTTCGACCGGGTGCAGGTCACACCGGCGTAGGGATTACCGTGGTGACGTGCGGTTGAGCTTCCTGTTGCGGCCCGGCTGGCTCGCGTTGACGCTGGCCGTCTGGGTGTTCGCGGGCGCGTGCTTCGCGCTGCTCGCGCCCTGGCAGTTCAGCCGGGACGACGAGCGGCAGGCGCAGAACGACGCGGTCACCTCGTCCGTGCGCACCGACCCGGTGCCCCTCACCGGCCTGCTCGACCGGTCCAACGCCGACATGGAGTGGCGGCGCGTCACGCTCACCGGCCGCTACCTGCCCGAGGGGCAGGCGGTGGCGCGGCTGCGGACCGTGCAGGGCGAGGCCGCGTTCGAGGTGCTCACCCCGTTCGAGCTGGACAACGGCGTGGTGGTGCTGGTCGACCGCGGGTACGTGCGGCCGGTGAGCGGGGTCAGGGTGCCCGACCTCGACCCCGTGCCCACCGGCGAGGTGACGGTGACCGCGTGGACCCGGGTCGGCGAGAACGACGACCGCGACGCGTTCGAGCAGGACGGCCACCGGCAGGTGTACGCGATCAACCCCGACGTGGTGGGCCGCGCGGCCGGCCTGTCCATCCGGCCCGGCTACTTCCAGCTCACCGAGGGCCAGCCGGGCGTCGAGGAGGCGCTGCCGCTGCCGAAGCTCGACGCCGGCCCGTTCTTCTCCTACGCGCTCCAGTGGATCGCGTTCGGCGCGATGGCGCTGGGCGGCTGGCTGTACTTCACGGTCCGCGAGGTCCGGCCCGGCGGCGCGCTCGCGCGGGGCGGGCACCCCGCCGACGCCGGGACGCGGACGCGGGTCAGGCGGAAGTCCGTCGCCGAGATGCTCGCCGAGGACGAAGACGAGGCCGCGCGAGCGCGATGAGCGCGGTCACGGCCGCCGCCGACGCGCCGACCACCCGCGACAGCTCCACCGCCCGCGTCACGTGCCCCGCGTCCGGGCTGCGGCCGTGCCCCAGCACCGGGCGGTCCTCCGCGCCGTGCGCGTACACCGTGCGACCGCCCAGCCGGATCTCCAGGGCACCCGCGAACGCCGCCTCGACCTGGCCCGCGTTGGGGCTCGGGTGCGCCGAGGCGTCCCGCCGCCACGTCCGCCACGCCTCGCCCGCCGACCCGCCGACGACCGGCGCGCCCGCCGCCGTGAGCAGCGCGGCCAGCCTCGACGGCAGCAGGTTCGCCACGTCGTCCAACCGGGCCGCGGCCCAGCCGAACCGCAGGTAGCGCGGGTTGCGGTGGCCGATCATCGCGTCGAGCGTGTTCACCGCGCGGTAGCCGAGCAGGCCCGGCACGCCCGCGACCGCGCCCCAGAACAGCGGGGCCACGACCGCGTCGGACGTGTTCTCCGCCACGGACTCCACGGTCGCCTTGGCCAGGCCGAACGTGTCGAGCCGGTGCGGTTCGCGCCCGCACAGGTTGGGCAGCCGGCGACGGGCCGCCTCCAGGTCCCCGGCGTCCAGCTCGCGGCCCATCGCGGTGCCCTCGCCGGCCAGCGACGACCCGCCGAGCACCGCCCACGTGGCGACGGCCGTGGTCAGCGCCCGCACGACCTCGCCGCGCCCGGCCAGCCGCTCGACCGCGACCCCGGCCAGGACCGTGCCGCCGACCAGTGCCGCGGTGTGCGCCGCGCCCGCCGCCCGGTGGTCGCGGTACGACGTGCGCTCCAGCGCCGCCGCCGCGCGCCCGAATCCCGCTACCGGGTGATACCCCCTGGGATCGCCGAGGACCGCGTCCGCGGCCACACCCAGCAACAACCCCACCGCACGCCCCAGACTCACAGGGGGCACCGTAACCCGCGCCCACCCGCGCCGAGTCGCCAGGTGCCGACTGGCTGTCGGCCGTCCGCATTAGGGTTGCCCACCGTGGAACCGGACCGCCTGAAGCTCTACGCCTACCTGGACGCGCGCGACCACCAGCGCACCTACCTGGCGATCATGCGGCTGTTCACCTCGACCCTGCTCGCCGACCTGTCCGCGGGCGAGGTCGCCGGGGCGCTGGCCGGCGCCGAGCGGGAGGGCCGGGTCGACCCCGGCGAGTCGCGCATCGAGAACGTCATCACCCGGCTCAAGCAGCTCGTCGGCTGGGGCAACCTGGTGCAGGGCCGCCGCGAGGTGGTGGCCTCCAGCATCGCCGAGTTCCAGCACGGCAGCGTCCGCTACCAGGTCGGCAAGCTCGCCGTGCGCGTGCAGCGCGACGTGGACGAGCTGCTGCGCGTGCCGGAGGGCGCGCGGGAGGTGTCCCGCGAGCTGCTGCCCGCCGTCGAGCGCGGCCTGCGGCAGCTCGGGCAGACCCTGTCCGAGGCGGCGGCCACCGGGGCGCGGCGACCGCGCGAGGCGCTGGCCGAGCAGGTGACCACGCTGTTCCTCCAGCACGCCGAGCTGGCGGCCACCGTCCGCGACTTCTACGCCTACCTGGGGCAGGTCGTGACGCGGCACCACCTCGCGCCCGAGGAGATCTCCGGGTTCCGCGACCTCCTCGTCGAGTACATCCAGCGCGTCGTGGAGGACGTGCTGCGGCACACCCCCGCCATCGCCGACGCCCTCCGCCGCCTCGACGCCGCGCGCCCCGAGCTGCTGCGCCTGCTGGGCGCCTCCGAGCTGGGCGACCGCGTCGAACGGGCGCGCGGCCGGTCCGCCGAGGACTGGCGGGAGCTGACCGACTGGTTCGTCGACCGGCCCGGCCGGCCCAGCCAGGTCACGGCGCTGCGCGAGGCCACCGCGCGGGCGATCGGGTCGCTGCTGGCGAGCGTGAAGCGCGCCACCTCCGGCGGCGGCCTGCTGCCGAGCAGGCGCGCCGAGCTGCTCAAGCTGGCCCTGTGGTTCGACACCGGGTCCCGCTCGCGCGGCCACGAGCTGTACGCGGCGGCGTTCGGGCTGCACTCGGCGCGGCACGTGTCGCCGTCCCCCGAGCACGACCGCGACAACGAGCGGACGCCGTGGCGCGACGGCCCCGCGGTGGACGTGCCGGTGAGCGTGCGCAGCCGCGGCGACCGGGCCGCGCGCGGCAAGGCGTCCAGGATCCTGGACGACCCGATGACCGAGCAGTCGCTGCTGGCCGAGGCCCGGGAGGCCGACGAGCGCCGGGCCGCGTCCGTGGCCGAGCTGTCCGCCGCCGCGCCCCGCCTCGCCACCACCACCCTGTCCGGCGGGGCGCTGGGCGTGCTGTGCGAGCTGCTCACCCTGGCCATGGCGCAGCGCGACGGCGCCGACGACGCCGGTTCGGCGACCGACCCCGTGCGCGGCCTGAAGGTCACCGTCGCCCCCGCCGAGGGCAGGTCCGCGCGGATCACGTCCACCGCGGGCACGCTCACCCTGCACGACACCGCGCTGGTGCTCGACTGATGCTCGACGACCTCTCCGAGATCGACGCCGCCGCCGTCGTGCGCTGCGCCCGCACCCTGCTGCGGCGGCCCCTGCTGCGCGCCGACGGCCCCGAGGGCGAGCTGCTGACCCTCGTCTACCGGCACCGCGCCCCGCTCCAGGACCTGTTCGCCCGCGTCCTGGGCTACCGGCTCGTCGTCGAACGGCGGTTCGCCCGGCTCCACAAGACCGGTCCCGGCCCCGACGACTCGCGCGGCGTGCCCGGCCTGTCCCCGCGCGGCTACGCCTACGTCGCGCTGACCCTCGCCGTGCTCACCGGCACCGGCCGCCAGGCGCTGCTGTCGCGGCTCGTCGCCGACATCCGCGCCGCCGCCGCCGAGGCCGGCATCGAGGTCGTCGACGACGTCGTCGACCGGCGGGCGCTGACCGCGGCGCTGCGCCACCTCGTGTCCCTCGGCGTGCTGCACGAGACCGAGGGCACGGTGGACGTGCACACCGAGGCGCTGATCACCGTCGACACCGACCTGCTCGGCCAGCTGCTCACCGGGCCGGTGGCCGAGGCGACCTCGCCCGAGCGGCTGGTCGCGCTCGCCGCCCGACCCGGACCGCGCGGCGTCGAGCACACCGTGCGGCGCAAGCTCGTGGAGAACCCCGTCGTCCTCTACGCCGACCTGCCGCCCGAGCAGGCCGACTGGCTGCGCCGCAACCAGCGCAAGGAGACCGCGCTGCTGGAGGCGTCGTTCGGCCTGCACACCGAGTGCCGCGCGGAGGGCGTGCTCGCCGCCGACCCCGAGGACTACCTGACCGACCTGTACTTCCCCGGCACGTCCACCGCCGCCCGGATCGCGCTGCTCGCGCTGCCCGGGCTGCTGGCGTCCGAACCCCGCGCCGACGGGCGGCACGCCGTCGTCGTGGAGGACCTGCGCGAGGTGTGCGGGCGGCTCGTCGAGGACTACCCGGCGGCGTGGTCCAAGCAGTTCACCGACGACCTCGACCGGCTCGTCGACGAGGTGCTCGAACTGCTGCGCCGCACCGGGCTGGCCGTGCTGTCCGACGACGGCTGGCTCGTCAACCCCGTCGCGCACCGGTGGGTCCCGGTGCCCGACGGGGACCCGGAACGTGACCGCGAGACCGAGCGACCGGCACCCGCCGTGGAGAGCTGGTCGCTGTTCGACGAGGAGAGCGCGTGACTAGGTGGCGGCTGCACAGGGGCGGCATCGTCAACATCTGGCAGTACACCCGGCAGGTGTTCGACTTCTCCGGGGGGCGCGCGATCTTCCAGGGCACCAACGGGTCCGGCAAGTCGCGCACCCTGGAGCTGCTGCTGCCGCTGTGCCTCGACGGCGACCTGCGCCAGGTCGGCTCCAAGGGCTTCGACACCGTGTCGCTGCGCCGGCTCATGCTCGACGACTACAGCGGCGGACCCCACCGCGTCGGCTACGCGTGGGTCGAGCTGGAGCGCGACGGCGAGCACCTGACGTGCGGTGTCGGCGTGAAGGCGTCCAAGACGTCGCAGGCCATCACCGACTCGTGGCGCTTCATCACGCCCGCGCGCGTCGGCCACGACCTCGCGCTCGTCGGCCCCGACGACACCCCGCTGGGACCGGCGCAGCTGCGTGACGCGATCGGCGCGGACTGCGTGCTGGAGGAGGCGGCGTTCCGGGCGAAGGTCGCCGAGACCGTGTACGGCGTGCCCGCGCCACGCTACGGCGACCTGCTGCACCTCCAGCGGACGCTGCGCAACCCCGACGTGGGCCTGAAGGTCCTGGAGGGGCAGCTGGAGCAGATCCTGTCCGACGCCCTGCCGCCGCTCGACCAGGCGATGGTCGAGCAGCTGGCCACGTCGTTCGACGACCTGGAGTCGATCCGGTCCAACATCACCCGCCTGACCTCGGCCGACGCCGCGCTGGGCACGTTCCTCAAGACGTACTCCGACTACGCGTTCGGCGGGGTGCGCGCGGCGGCCGACCGGCTCGGCGCGGCCGAGGAGGGCGTGCGGAAGCAGGAGCGGTCGTCGGCGAGGCTGTCGGCGTCCCTGGAGACCGCCCTCGCCGAGCGCGCCGCCGCCGAGCAGTCGCTGGGCGCGCTGGAGGCCGGCGAGCAGCAGGCCGAGGACACCATCGGCGCGCTCAAGGAGCTGCCCGCGTTCCGCGACCTCCAGGACCTCCAGACGCGCGAGAAGCTCGTGGCGGAGAAGCGCTCGTCGGCGGTGGCCGCGCTGGACGTGGCGAACAAGCAGCGCGCCCAGGAGGACGGCGCGGTCGACGGCGTGCTGCGCCTGCTGCGCCGCCTGGCCGAGGACCTCGGCGCGGCCGAGGAGCTGGTCGAGCCCCTGCGCCGCCACCTCCGCGCGGCCGGCCTGGAGGACGTCCCGGTGCCCGACGTGCCCCGACCGCCCGCGGTGGAGGCCACCGTGCGCTCGGAGTCCGTGCGGGCCAAGCCGGACCCCGAGGCCGAACCGCTCCCCGTGGACCGCCGCGTGCCGCCGCCGTCGACCGACCTGGCCCTGGAGCCGGTGGCCGCCCGCGCGTCCGAGATCGCCTCCGAGGCGCGCCGCCGCGGCGCGCTGGCGCTGGCCCTGGTCACCCGGGCGGCGGAGCTCGACAAGACCCAGCGCGACCTCGACGCCCTCGGGCAGACCGAGGACGACGCCCGCCGGGCCGCGGTCGACGCGGGCGCCCAGCGCGACCAGGAGGCCGTCGGGCTGGCCGAGGTGGGCCGGGAGTGGCTGTCCGAAGTGGACGGCTGGCGCACCTCGGGTCCCCTGGCGACCCGGGCGCCCGAGACGCCCCTCCCCCTCCCGACGACGGTCGACCCGGCGGCGGCCCGGGCCCTCACCACCAGCGCCCGCGACTGGGTGGCCCCCCTGGTGACCGAGGCCAGGACCGCGGCCCACGCGGCGGCGGACCGCAGGGCGCGCATCGCCGCCACCATCGACGAGCGCGACGCCGAACTGGCGGCGCTGCGCGCGGGCACCACCCACCGGCCGTCCCCCGACCGCCGCGACGCCGTTGACGACGACCCGGCGGCGGGCACGCCGTTCCACCGCCTGGTCGACTTCGCCGACACCCTCGACGCCCCCGCCCGCGCTGGGCTGGAAGCGGCCCTGGAAGCCTCCGGCCTCCTCGACGCCCGGGTCGCCCCGGAACCGCGCGAGGTGCTCGGCACGCACGCCGTGCCGGGAGAGCCGGCCGCCGGCCCGACCCTGGCCGACGTCCTGGTGCCCGCCGTCGAACCCGGCTCGCCCGTCCCCGCCGACGTGGTCGCCGACCTGCTGGCGTCCGTACCGCTCACCCCCGGCTCCCCGGCCCCCGGCCAGCTCGACCCCGGCCAGCTCGGCTCCGGCCAGCTCGCGGTCGGCGTCGACGGCCGGTGGCGGGCGGGCGTCCTGCACGGCGGGTGGCGCAAGGAAGCGGCCGAGTTCATCGGCGCCGGCGCCCGCGAGGCCGCCCGCCGCAGGCGCGTCGTCGAGCTGGAGGACGAGCTGGGCGACCTGCGCGCCGCCCTCGGCGACGCCGAGACCGAACTCGCCGCCGCGCACGACCTGGTCGGGCGGTGGGAACGGCACGTCGCCGCCTTCCCGACCGACCGCGAACTCGTGGCCCGCCACGGCAGGCTCCAGGCCGCCCAGGAATCGGCCGACCGCGCGACCGCCCGGGCGGAGCGGCTGCGCGACGACCTGGCGGCCACGCGCGCCCGCACCGAGGCCGCGCACGCGGCGATCGTCCGCCAGGCGGGCGACGCCGGCCTCCCCGCGACCACCGACGGCCTCCGCGACGCCCAACACGCCGCCGCCGAGGCCCAGCGCACCGCCGACCGCCTGGGCGACGTGCTGCGCCGCCAGTGCGCGGGCACGGTGGCCGACCTGACCGACGCGAACCACCGCTACCGCGCCGCCGTCGACGACCGGGTCGCCGCCGAGGCCGACGCCGAGGCCCGGTGCCTCGACTACGCGACCCAGGCGTCGACGCTGGCCGAGCTGACCGAGGCGATCGGCGGCGAGGCCCGCGAGGTCGCCGAGCAGCTCGCGCAGCTGGAGCGCTCGCGGCGGGACACGCGCGACGAGCTGAAGCGGGTCCGCGAGGACGTCGCGACCGCCCGCGAACGCGCCGCCACCCTCACCGCCCAGCTCGACACCGCCGCCGAACAGCTCGCCGCCGCCAAGAACACCCTGGTCAACGCCGCGGAACACCTCAAGGCGACGATCAACGCCCCCGGCGTGCTCGCCGCCGCGCTGCCCGACGTGCCCGCCGACGTCACCTCCGTCCGCGCCGCCCTCGCCGACCCCGCCCAGGCCGGGACCGACCGCCGCGCCGCGAGCGAGACCACCGTGATCACCCGGCTCCAGGCGTTGCAGACGTCCCTCGCGGGCAGCCACGACATCACCACCGACCAGCACGCGGGCCTGCTCACCGTCCTGGTCTCCGGCGAGGACGGCGCGCGCCCGGTCGCCACCGCCGCCCGCCGGGTCACCGCCAGGCTGGGCGAGCAGCGCGGCTACCTCGACGGCCAGTACCAGCGGATCTTCGCCGACTACCTGATCCGCGACCTCGCCGAGTGGCTGCGCGGCCAGGTCGCCGTCGCCGAGGACCTGTGCAAGCGCATGAACGCCGTCCTCGACCGCGCCCGCTCCAGCCAGGGCGTGCACGTCAAGCTCACCTGGAAGCACTCGGCGGCGCTCGACGAGCAGACCCGCGACGCCCTCGCCCTGGTCCGCCTCCCCTACGCGGAACGCGACCCCGAGCAGGACGCCACCCTGCGCCGCGTCTTCACCGAACGCATCGAGGCCGAGCGCGACAGCCACACCGGCGGCTACGCCGAGGTCCTGTCCCGCGCCCTCGACTACCGGACGTGGCACCAGTTCACGGTCACCGTCGCCGACACCGGCCCCGACGGGGGGCCCCGCGAACGCAGGCTCAAGCAGCTCTCGTCCGGCGAGACCCGCCTGATCTCCTACGTCACCCTGTTCGCCGCCGCGGCCTCGTTCTACGACGCGGTGAGCGGCGACTTCTCCCCGCTGCGCCTGGTGCTCCTCGACGAGGCGTTCGAGCGCCTCGACGACCCCACCATCGCCCGCATGCTCGGCCTCCTCGTCGACCTCGACATGGACTGGGTCATCACCTGGCCCAGCGGCTGGGGCGTGTCCGACAAGATCCCGCGCATGCACATCTACGACGTGCTGCGCCCGAAGAACGGCCGCGGCGTCGCGTGCACCCGCACCACCTGGGACGGCGCCGCCCTGGACCGCGTCGACCCCTGACGGCCGGACACCACCCGCGTAGCCGCCCACCCACCTGACTGTCCGGCTGCCCGGCCGCCTGCCCGCCCGGCCGCGTAGCCGCTTAGCTACGTGGCCGCGCGGCCGTGTGCCGGAGCGGGGTCGCCCCGGTGCCGTCAGCGGAACGCGGGCCGCTCCACCCCGGCAGCTCCGGCTGCCCCGGCGACTCCGGCAGTTCCGGCTGCCCCAGCGCTCCCGGTGGCGGCGCGCGCGGTCTTCCGGCGCACGCCGCCCGCCGCCAGGAACTCGGCCACCGGCAGCGTCGCCGCGCCGAGCGCGACCGACTCCGGCCCCAGCTCGCACAGGCTGATCGACGCCTGCTCGAACGGCCGGTGCAGGGCGTGGCGGGCGGCCTCCGCGCGCACGTCGTCGAGGACCCGCGCCCCCAGCAGCAGGCCCGCCCACCCGCCGACGATCACCCGGGAGGGGTTGAACAGGTTGATCAGGTTCGCGATGCCCAGCCCCGCGTACCGGGCGGTCTCGGCGAGCACGCCCGCCGCGCCCGGCGAGCGGTCCGCCACCAGCGCCGCCAGCGCCGCCTCCTGCTGGGCGGGGACGTCCGGCCGCACCGCGCGGTAGCGGTCGACGACGCCCTGCGCGCCGATGTACGCCTCCAGGCACCCCAGGGCGCCGCACCGGCACGGCCTGCCGTCCAGCGCCACGGTCGTGTGCCCCCACTCGCCCGCGCCGCCCGACGACCCCCGGTACAGCACGCCGCCCGCGATCACGCTCGCCCCGACACCCGACCCGATGAGCGCGATCACCGCGTCGTCCGTGCCGCGCCCCGCGCCGAACCAGACCTCGGCCTGCCCCAGCGTGTTCGCCCCGTTGTCCAGGAACAGCGGCAGGTCGGTGCCGCCGCGCAGCAACCGCTCCAGCGCCACCCCGCGCCACCCGACGGTCTGCGCGTACACCAGCCCCCGCTCGACCGCGCCGGGCACGCCGATGCCCACGCCGAGCACGTCCCCGACCCCGCTCTCCCGCAGGCACCGGTCGAGCCCGTCGAGCACCCGGCGCGCCACCTCGTCCACCGAGTAGGCGTCCGGCTCCATCGGCAGCGTCGCCTCGGCGAGCCGCCGCAGCGTCAGGTCGAACACCTCGACCAGCACGTGCGTCTCGCCCACGTCCACACCGACCACCGCGGCGAACGCCGGGTTCACCCGCAGCAGCACCCGCGGCCGGCCGCCGTCCGACTCGACCTGCCCCGCCTCCACGACCAGCCCCTCGGAGACCAGCTCGCCGACGACGTTGCTCACCGACGCCTGGCTCAACCCGGTGATGCCCGCCAGCTCCTGCCGGCTGCGCGGCCGGTCGAAGTACAGCGCCCGCAGCACCCGCGCCCGGTTGCCGGCGCGCAGGTCCCGCACGGTCAGCTTGCGGTGCACGGGGCTCCCATCGACGAGGTGGACCGCGGCTCCCACGAGGTCGCACGACGGACCCCCGACGTTAGCCGTTGACGCACCCCGCGGTGCCCGCTTCGCCGCGCGCGCCCCCGGAGTTTCCCCCCGACGCGCCGAGGGCCGGTGCCGCCGCGCTCACCGAACGCGACGACACCGGCCCCCTACGCGGCCGGGGCCCGTCACCCGCCGACAGCGGCCCACGACTGGATCATCCGGAACGCGATCGACGCGCCCGGCGCCAGCAGCAGGTCCGGCACGCTGCCCGGCTCCTCGATCGCCCGCCGCACGTCCGCCCGGGTCACCCACCTCGCCTGGGCGATCTCGCCGTCCGCCAACCGCAGCGGCTCCGCCGGGTCGGCCACCGCCTCGAAGCCCACCATCAGCGACCTCGGGAACGGCCACGGCTGGCTGCCGAGGTAGCGGATGCCGCCGACCCGGACACCCACCTCCTCCTCGATCTCCCGCGCCACGCACGCCTCCAGCGACTCGCCCGCCTCGACGAACCCGGCCAGCACCGAGTACCGCCCCTCGGGCCAGCCCGCGCCGCGCGCCAGCAGCACCCGGTCCGCGCCGTCGTGCACCAGGCAGATCACGGCGGCGTCGGTGCGCGGGTACTCCTCGCGACCGCACTGCCCGCACACCCGTGCCCAGCCCGACTTCACCGGCTCCGTCCGCCCGCCGCACGCCGCGCAGAACCGCGCCGTCCGGTGCCACTGGAACAGCGCCACCGCCGACGTGAACAGCCCCGCGCCCGTGTCGTCGAGCAGCGCGCCGACGGCCCGCAGGTCCAGCCACTGCGGCTCGTCGGTCAGCTCGGGCCGGGCCCACACCCGCCCCGCCGGCGCCGCCACGTCCGTCTCGTCCTCGGTCAGCGGAACCGCCCAGTACGCCACCCCGTCCTGCTCGCCGAGCAGCACGGCCGTGTCCGGCGGGCCGTCGCCGAAGTCCGTGGCGGGGTGGTCGACCAGGCGGGTCCCCCGGTCGGCCACCCGCGTCCGCCCGTGCGCGTCCACGACGAGGACCCGCGCCTTCGGCCACAGCTGGGCGATGCGCTCCGCGTCCCCGCGCAACGGCTCCCGCCGATCCACGGTGAAGCGCGACAGGGCCGGCAGGTCAACCAGCTCGAAACTCACGGCAGGCTCACACCGCCCAACGCCCGCAGCTGCGGGGCCAGCAGGTCCGCGTCGCCCACCAGCACACCGGTGAACGCGGTCGGCGCGAAGAACTCCAGGGCCGCCTCGGCGACCTGCTCCACGGTGACCGCCGCCAGCCGCTCCGGGTGCCCGGTGAACCACTCGACGCCCAGGCCCAGCCCGGCGAGGTTCACCAGGAACGACGCCAGCCCGCCCTGCGACGACGTCGCCGTCAGCAGCGACCCGACGGCGTACCGGCGCGCCGTGTCCACCTCGGACTCCGTCGGCGGCACGAGCCCCAGCTTGGCCAGCTCGTAGCGGGTCTCCAGCAGCGCCGCCGCCGTCACCTCGCTCGCCGTGTCGGCGTCGACCATCAGCGTCGCCCCGCCCGGCGTGAACTCCGGGTGCGACCGCGCGCTGTAGGTGTAGCCCTTGTCCTCGCGGATGTTCTCCACCAGCCGCGACGAGAAGAACCCGCCGTAGACCAGGTTCGCCAGCTGCAACGCCGGGTACCGCTCGTCGGTCCGCTCCAGGCCGCGCCCGGCCAGCCGGATCTGCGACTGCACCGCGCCCGGCCGGTGCACCAGCACCACGTCGCCGCCGTGCACCACCGGCAGCGGCGACAGCGACACCGCGGTGCCCTCGCCGGTCCACCCGCCCAGCGCGCCCTCGACCGCCCGCACCGCCGCGTCCGGCGCCAGGTCGCCGACGACGACCAGCACCGAGCCGCGCGGCAGCACGGCCGCCTCGTGCAGCGCCTTCACGTCGTCCCGGGTGACCTCGGCGACCTCGTCCGCCTCGGGCATCTCCTTGGCGTACGGGTGGTCGCCGTACAGGTGGCGCTGCAACGCCTCCCGCGCGATCACGTTCGGCTGCGACCGCGCCAGCCGGATGCGCTCCACGAGCCGCGCCCGCTCCCGCTCGACCTCCTCGTTCGGGTAGGTCGCGCCGGTCAGCGCGTCGCGCAGCACGTCCAGCAGCGTGTCGAGGCCGGACACCAGCGCGTTGCCGGAGAACGCCAGCCGCTCCGGGTCCACCACCGCGTCCAGCTCGCCGCCGACCAGCGCCAGCTCGGTGTCCACGTCGACCCGGCTGCGCGTCGCGGTGCCGGTCAGCACCGTGTTCGCCAGCACCTCGGCCCGCGCCGCGTGCGCCGACCCGGCACTGGACGTCGCCGGGTCGGCGAACGGGATGCGCACCCGCAGCTCGACCAGCGGCACCGACGACCGGCGCACCGCGATCACCCGCAGGCCGTTGGCCAGCGTCGTGTCGACCTTGTCCAGGTCCGCGGTCGCCCGCTGCTCGCCCAGCTCCGGGAACGGTCGAGGCCCGAGCTCCGTACGGCCGATCTCCTCGGCGCTGCGGTGCTTGGTCGGGGCGCTCACTCGTTACCTCCGTTGGCCGGGTTGAGGATCAGGACGGCGCGCGAGTCCGGGCGCAGCGCCTTGGCCGCCGCGGCGACCTCGTCGGTGGTGATGCCCGCCAGCTTGTCCGGCAGCTCGTACAGCAGCTCGGCCCGCCCGAACAGCAGCTCGGCCGACCCGAGCCCGAGGGTCCGGCTGGTCAGCCTGTCGTGCTCGCGGTGCATGGTCGACACCCAGCGGGCGGTGACCTTGGCCAGCTCCTGCGTCGACGGACCTTCGTCGGCCAGGCGCTGCAACTCCTCGTCCACCGCCGCGATGACCTCGGCGGAGGTGACCTCCGGCGTGTGGATCGCGGTGATGCTGAACGTGTCGGGGTCGCGCGCCTCCAGCGGCCCGAACAGACCGCACCCGGCGCCGACGTCCACCACGCTCGCGTCGCGGTGCACCAGCCGCTGCTGGAGCCGCGAGCCGTCGCCGTCGGTCAGCACCCCCGCCAGGACCAGGTACGTGAGGTAGCCCGTCACGTCGTTGACCGGGTCCGGGATGCGGTAGCCCAGGGCGATCGCGGGCATCGGCGCGTGCTGGTCGGTGTGCTCGGCGCGCAGCTCGCCCTTCGGGGCGGCCTCGGCGAAGGACGGCCGGACCGGCACCGGACGGGCGGGCACGTCACCGAAGTGCTTCTCGACGAGCGCCTTCGCCGTCTCCACGTCGAAGTCGCCCGCCACCGTCAGCACGGCGTTGCCCGGCGCGTAGTAGGTGTCGAAGAACGCGGCGCAGTCGTCCACGGTGGCGTTCTCCAGGTCGGTGAAGTCGCCGTAGCCGTTGTGCGCGTTCGGGAAGGTCTGGAACAGGACCGGTGGCAGGAGGATCCAGGGGAACCCGCCGTAGGGTCGGTTCAGGACGTTGAGTCGGATCTCCTCCTTCACCACGTCGATCTGGTTGCGCAGGTTCTCCTCGGTGAGCTTCGGCGCCCGCATGCGGTCGGCTTCGAGGAAGAGGGCCCGCTCCAGGGCCGCCGACGGCAGCACCTGGTAGTAGTCGGTGTAGTCGGGGTGCGTGGAACCGTTGAACGTGCCGCCCGAGGACTGCACGTGCCGGAAGTGCGCGAGCTTCTCCAGGCTCTCGCTGCCCTGGAACATGAGGTGCTCGAAGAGGTGGGCGAACCCCGTCCGCCCCTCGGGCTCTGAGCGGAAGCCCACGTCGTAGTGCACGCTCACCCCGACGACCGGGGCGCTGGGGTCGGGTGCGAACACCACCCGCAGGCCGTTGGGGAGCGTGAACCTGTGCAGTTCGGGTAGCGCCATGGACGCAGCCTACGGGTTCGCACCACCACCGGGCTTGAAGGTCACCCGGCAGCTGCGACATCTCGCTACGCCCACTGTGAACGGCCGGGATGGGACCGGCCGGACGACGCGGGAGCACCTGGACGGGCACCGGGTGCGGACCCGGACCACTGCCCGTCTCGATTGGCCACCCACCCGGTGGAGCCCGCGCGGAGGGACACCGGGGTGGATTCGGCACAACAGCCCGGGAACCTCTCGCCAGCCGCCCGCGGGGTCGTGGTCCGGGATGGCTCCATTGTCGAACGGTTGTTCGACGAGGGTCAAGATCACTTTCGGGTGATGCTCGCTTGTGCGGCGGTCGGCCCTGCGGCGATCAGCCCTACCGCTGTCAGCCCTACCGCTGTCGGCCCTACCGCTGTCAGCCCCGCAGTGAGCGGAGGTGCCCCGCCTGCGCCAGCACGCCGTCGACGGCCCCCAGGAACGCCGGGAACCGGTCGGCGAACCCGCCCGGCTCCGCCTCGCCGAACCAGTACAGCCCCGGCCGGGCGCCGGCGAACGTCGCCAGCCACCGCTCCGTCTCCCCCAGCACCACCGCGTACGGCAGCGACCGCGAGAAGACCATCTCCCGGTCCGGGGCCGGGATGTCGCCCGGGTCCGCCGTGTGCAGGTACCCGCGCAGCCCGCGCACGTGCTCCAGCAGCGCGCTGCCCCGCCTGGTCCGGGCCGGCATGAACCGCGCGCCGAGCGCCAGCGCCACGCCCGCGACCACGACGACCAGCCCGAACAGCGCCGCCGCGCCGACCAGCACCAGCACCACCGTCAGCACCGCGCCGAGCGCGGCCACGCCGATCCCGACCCACCACCACAGGCTGCGCTCGGCGTCCGGCCGCCGCGCGAACCAGTTCTTCGCCACCACGTCGGCGTACAGCGCGTCGCGCACGCGGGACAGGTCGATCCGCCTGCCCCGCAGCTCGGACAGCAGCACGGCGTCGACCCCGTCCGGCAGCAGCGCCTCGTACACCGCGCGCTCGTAGCCGGACAGCGACGGGTCGGCCGGGTTGCGCCGGACGAACCGCCAGTCCAGCCCGCCGACCTCCTCGATCCACAGGTAGTTGCGCACGGCGAGGTCCACGATCGTGGCGGTCACGTCGACCACGTCCACGTGCTCGTCGACCACCGTGCCGACCTGGCCGGGCAGCACGCCGTCGGGCGAGGCGAACGCCACCCGCCCCGCGCCGTCGGCGACCAGCACGTCCACCGGCCCGACGTCGGCCGCCATCGCCCGCGCGTCGCGACCGCGCAGGTACCAGAGGAGCGCCACGCCGCCGAGCAGCAGCAGGACCAGCCCGACCAGGCCCGCGCCGGTCGCCGGGGTCAGCGCGAACGCCGTCGCCCACCGCGACGTCTCCTCCACCCGCGCGTTGGGCGGCGCGGCGCCGTCCTGGAGGCCCACCGCCACGTCGACGCGCTCGCCGGCGGCCAGGCCGATCTCGGTCGTGCGCACGCCGCGCCCGTCGCCCAGGTCGGCGGTCGTGCAGGGGGTCGACGTGCCCGGTTGGCCGGCCAGGCAGTTCACCGAGCGCGGCGCGTCCGGCGTGATCACGGAGACCTTCACCGAATCGAGTGCCGCGTCCCAGCCGCTCGCCGGCTGCCAGCGCAGCTCCAGCGTGTCGCCGATCTTCGCGACCGCCCCGACGACCTCGTACGCGACGGTCGACGTGCCCGCCCGCAGTGCGATCGTCAGCTCCTCGGCCGATGCTTGGACGGTGCCCCCACCTTCGACGGACGCGCCGGCGACCCCGTACACGCGCTCGCGGCCGTCACCGACCGGGATGCGCAGCGGCACCCGCCTGGTCGCGGTCCCGCCCTCGGGGACGGTGACCACCTCGGTCACGGTCAGCCGACCGTCGCGCTCCAGCTTCAGCCGCACGTCGGCGTTGACCGTCCCGGGCAGACCGGCCGGTGCGCTCGGCTGCGCGACCGCGGCGCCGGTGCCCGTGCACAGCGCGATCACGCAGCTCGCGGCCGCTCCCCAGTTTTTCAACACGGCCGCGGAGAATAGCGGAGTTCCCCTAAGCTCCAGTGCTGATTCGGGCATCCGCGACATGGGGGACCACCAGCGATGACGCAACCACCACCGCCGGGTGGCCGGCCGCCGCCACGGCCGGTCGGGCCGCCCCCGGCAGCCGCGCCGCTGGACCCCCGGCAGCCCCCGGCGACGCGTCAGTGGCCGGTCCCCCAGCCGCCTCCGCAGCAGCCCCCGCCCCAGCAGCAGCCGTGGCCGCAGTCCCAGCCGCCGCACCAGCCGCCGCACCTGCAGCAGCCCTGGCCGCAGCAGGCGCCCGTGATGCCCCCGCCCGCCGCCGCGCCGTGGGGCCCGCCCCCCGCCGGGCCGCCGGGGTGGGGTCCGCCGCCGCTGCCGTACCCGCCGGCGCCGCGGCGGAAGAACAAGGGCCCCGTGGCGGCCCTGGTGATGATCGGGTTCGTGGTGCTCGCCATCGCGACGATCGGGATCGTCGCCGCGACCCGCGACCCGGGCCGGGCGAGCGACTCCGGTTACTCCGGGTACTCCAGCTACAGCTACTCGGCCGAGCCGACGACCACCACGACCGAGGAGGCGGCGGCCAGCAGCGGGCCCAGCAGCCCGCGGACCACGTCGACCAGCACGTCCCAGGCCGGCCCGAAGGCCGTGATCGCGCTCGGTGACAACCCGATCCACGCCGCGGGCCTCGGCGCGTTCAACATCGACGGCTGCCCGCTGCCCGGCATGGACTACTCGGCGCCCGGCCAGGACCAGTTCCTGCGCGCCGCGCTGCCGTGCATCGAGGCGATGTGGAAGCCGTCGTTCGAGAAGGCCAACCTGCCCTACCAGCCCGTCGAGCTGGTCATGGTGACCTCGCAGGTCACCACGACGTGCGGCTCGATGGGCCCCGACCGCACCGCCCTGTACTGCGACGGCACGATCTACTGGACGCCGGGCCACTACGCCAACGAGCAGGGCGCGGCGAACCCCAACCACCCCGGCAAGTACCTCGGGCAGCTCGCCCACGAGTACGGCCACCACGTCCAGTGGCTGTCCGGCGTCCTGCGCGCCTCCAGCCAGGCCCAGTACGAGAAGGGCGGCTGGGACACGCCCGAGGGCCTCGACCTGAACCGGCGCAAGGAGCTCCAGGCCACCTGCTTCGGCGGGATGACGCTGGCACCGCTGTCGCACGGGGCGGTGCCCGCCGACGTCATCCAGGTGGCGCTGACCGACGCGGGCAACCGCGGCGACTACCCGATCTACCCCACGCGGGACCACGGCGCGCCCGAGCGGAACGCGGCGTGGGTGAACCACGGCTTCAAGAACAACGAAACGAGCGCGTGCAACACTTGGGTGGCCAGTGCAGCCGAGGTGAGCTGACCCGACTGGAGGATCGTGCATCCACCCGAGGAGCCCAAGAACAACCCGATCGTGCTCATCGGCGTGTTCTCGTTGATCGTGTTGTCGGTGCTGGGCCTGGGTGCGGTGACGCAGGTCGAGTCGTCGTGGCGGGTCGCGGGGCGCGCGGTGGCGGTGCCCGGCGCCCAGGTGTCCCAGAGCACGGCGACGGAGGCCCCTCGGCCGCGCGCCGTCCACCGGCTGGCCGACCACCCGTTGCTGGTCACGCCCGTGCCGCTGCCCGCCGTGGCCTGCCCGCTGCCGGGGTTCGGGGTGTCGGACCGCGAGCTGTCCGCGTACTACGAGGCGGGCGTCCGGTGCCTCGACGAGGCGTGGCGGCCCGTGCTGGAGCAGGCGAACCTGCCGTTCGACCCGCCCGCGCTGGACACCTCGCCGGACCTGGCCGAGGGGCCGTGCGGCGCGGCGCCCGCGCAGAGCGAGGCCGTGGCGTACTACTGCGGTCGCAACAGGACGATCTACATGCCGACGCAGCGGCTGCGCGACAACGGCGGCGGTGAGCGGCCCAGCTCGCACCTGGCCACGTTGGCGCACGAGTACGGGCACCACGTGCAGGCGCTGAGCGGGATCCTGCGCGCCGCGGACGGCAAGATCGTCGACGCGGGCGAGGAGACGCCGGCCGGGCTGGAGATGTCGCGGCGGATCGAGCTCCAGGCGAACTGCTTCGCCGGGCTGTTCCTGGGCGCGGCGTCCGCGGCGATCGGGCCGGGGCTGGCCGCGGAGGCCGCGGAGGACTTCGGGTACGCGGTCGAGGAGTCGCCGGAGAAGAACGCCCACGGCAACCCCGACAACCAGGCCGAGTGGGCGTCCGACGGGTTCAGCTCGGGCACGACGGCGTCGTGCAACACCTACGCGGCCCCGGCGGCGGCCGTCGGCTGAGGCCGCCCGGTCAGCAGGTGCGCGTACAGCCCGCCGGCGAGACCGCTCAGGCACAGCAGCAGGGCCGTCAGCCGGTTCGCGAAGGGCAGGCCGGCGGGGGCGCTGGCGGCGGCCTGGACCAGGAAGTCGCCCGCCGTGTCGGCCGGGACGACCACCTCGACCCTCTCGTCCCGCGAGTGGCCGCAGCCGTCGAGCCTGGCGGTGCGGACCTGGTCGCCGATCTTGAGCTCCACGCGGTCGTAGGCGTCACCGCCGCCGCCGCAGGACGCGGGGGCCGTGACGGTGGCCTCCGCGCGTTCCGCTCCCTCGGACGGGTGAGGCCACCACAGCGCGACCGCCGCCGCGACGGCCGCCAGCCCCGCGAGCAGCAGGACCAGCGCCCACCTGGCGGGGTTTCGCGGAACCGGCACGGGTGGATGGTCGCAGACGGGGCGGTGCGTTGTCGTGAGGGACGACGGCCGTTCCCGCCCACCGCGCTTCACCCCATCGTGATCTTGCGCACCGTCGAACACCCGTTCGACACTGTACCCATGCACCCGACCCCGAACGCCGCCCCCGCCGCCCCGCGCGGACCGCCCACCGCTTCCCTTGCTGCCGCTCCCGCGCCCGCCGCTCTCCCCCTGCCCCCTCCGCCACCTTCCGCCCGGGTGGCCGGCGGGTCCCTCCCGGCGACCTCACCGCCGCGGGGCCGGTCAGGACGCAGAATGGCACCGTGTCGACTGCTGCCAGGGTGCTGGTGATCGAGGACGCGGAGGCGATCGGGGCCGCGGTGGGCTCCGCCCTGCGGGACGCGGGCTACCAGGTGCAGGTCCGACCGGACGGGCGCGACCTGGAGGTCGAGCTGAGCCGCTTCCGGCCCGACCTGGTGGTGCTCGACGTGATGCTGCCGGGCCGTGACGGCTTCACGCTGCTGGACGTGATCCGGCGGACCAGCGGGGCCGGGGTCGTGATGCTGACCGCCCGGGACGGGGTGAGCGACCGGCTGCGCGGGCTGGACCGGGGCGCGGACGACTACGTGGTGAAGCCGTTCGTGCTGGCGGAGCTGGTGGCGCGGGTCAGCGCGGTGCTGCGGCGGCTGGGTCGGACGCCGTCGACGGTGCAGATCGGCGACCTGGTGGTGGACGCGGACTCGGCGGTCGTGCTGCGCGGGCACGCGCCGGTCGAGCTGACCGCCACCGAGCTGCGGCTGCTGCGCTACCTGGCCGCCCAGCGCGGGCGGGTGGTGGGCAAGACGCAGATCCTCACGGCGGTGTGGGGGTACGAGGACTACGACCCCAACCTGGTCGAGGTGCACGTGAGCGCGCTGCGCCGGAAGTTGGAGGAGCACGGGCCCCGGCTCCTGCACACGGTGCGCGGGCTCGGGTACGTGCTGCGGGCGGACGAGGCGTGAGCCTGCGGACCGTCTCGCTGCGCCGCCGGGTGACGCTGTCCGCGATCGGCGTGCTCGGGGCGGTGCTGCTCGGGGTGGTGCTGGTGGTGGACGGGTTGTTCGCGGCCCAGTCCCAGCGGGACGTGGAGACCGCGCTGCTGGAGAGGTCCCGGCTCGCCCAGCAGTTGGTGAAGCAGCGGGTGCGCGGGAGCAGGTTGGTGGACCGGCTGGAGGGCCGGGGCGTGGAGGTCCGGCTGGTCATGCCGGACGGGACGACGTTCGGGCACGTGCCCGGCGAGGAGGTGGCGAACTCGGTCAGCCGGGAGCTGGCGGACGGCTCGACGATCACGCTGTACGCCGAGTCGTCGGTGATCACGGCGGCGCAGGCGCGGCTGCGGCGGTTGCTGCTGCTGGTCGGGGTCGGGGCCCTGGCGGTGACGGCGTTGGCGATGGCGCTGGTGGTGCGGCGGGCGCTGGCACCGCTGGACGCGATGACGACGTTGGCCAGGTCGATCGCGCGCGGCCACCGCGGGTACCGGCTGAACCCGACCCGGGCGGACACCGAGCTGGGGCGGACGGCGGCGGCGTTCGACGACATGCTCGACTCGTTGGAGGGGTCGGAGGAGCGGATGAAGCGGTTCGTGGCGGACGCGGCGCACGAACTGCGGACCCCCGTCGCCGGGGTGCAGGCGGTGGCCGAGGCGTTGATGCAGACCGGCAGCGCCGAGGAGCGGGAACGGCTGAACCTGCTGCTGGTGCGCGAGTCGCGGCAGGCCGGGCGGCTGGTCGACGACCTGCTGGCGCTGGCGCACATCGACGCGGGCCTGGAGCTGCACCGCGAACGGGTGGACCTGCTCGCCCTGGCCGAGGCCGAGGTGGGGCGGACCAGGCTGCTCGCACCGGACTTCGACATCGCGGCGGAGGGCGGGTCGGCGCACGTGTCCGGCGATCCGCAGAGGTTGGCGCAGGTGCTCGCCAACCTCGCCGACAACGCCCGGCAGGCCACCGGTCCGGGCGGGCGGGTCCGGCTGAGGGTGTCGCGGGAGGGCGGCTGCGCGGTGCTGACCGTGTCCGACGACGGGCCGGGCGTGGGTCCGCTGGACCGCGATCGCATCTTCGACCGGCTGGTGCGGCTGGACGAGGCGCGGGACCGGCGCTCGGGCGGCTCGGGCCTGGGCCTGTCGATCGCTCGCGGCGTGGTGCGCGCACACGGCGGCGAGCTGCTGTGCCTGGACCCCCGGGCCACCGGCACGGCCGGCGGCGCGGTGGGTGGCAGCGGGCTGGGTGGCAGCGGGCTGGACGACAGCAGAGTGGGTGCGGTTTTTCAGGCTCGGCTGCCGCTTGCGGAGTGACCTGCGGAGTGAGTTGTGGGGCGCGGTGCCGGGCCGCCGGGTGGCGTTGCGCTTTGAGTCGGATGACCTTGTGATCTTCCTTTTCCGGTGATATTGCGCAGGCGGTGAAAGGGTTTTCCGAGGCCCTGAGCTGCCATTACTCCGGTCTCCGCAATTGTGCGGGGAATGACGCGGGTGTCGGGCGGCTACTTCTGCACAGAAGTGTCGACCACGCTTGCGACTCGTGAAACCACGCGCCATTATGTGGCCATCCCGGCATCGCGAGTCCGGGCGATGGTGGTGACCAATAGTCGTCGCGACACGGCCGCGTCTTCGTGCTCCGAAGGGCGTGACGGTACTTCGCGCGCTCGTGGCGGCTTAATCGGGTGTGCGCGTGCGATCTTGCCGCGCCGCATGACCCTGCCCGGCAAACCGGGAAAGGCGACCTCTGGTTCCCGGGAACACGGGATCGGGAGGCTTGGCCGTCAAGTCCTGCACATGCGGAACCACGTGAGGGAGTGATCGATGTCGGCTCCAACCGAAGATCGCGGGCGGCTGTTGTACCCGGAGGTCGGTGACCTGGCGCGCTGGTACGAGGTGTTCGTGCGGTACGCGGCGTCCTCGACGGCGGGTGCTGTGCACTTCCACGGGCCGCACGCCGCTCCGGTCGTGGCGCTGGATCGGGTCGTGGAGGCGCTCCGGCGGTTCGAGAAGGTGTACGGGAAGGTCGTCGGCGAGGGGTTGTTGCCCGACCTGGTGACGATGGAGGACGCGCTCCGGGAGCAGGGGGACGGGGACGCGCACGGGGATGCGCACGGGGCGACCCCGGCAGCCATGGCGGCCGGGGCGGCGGCGGGTGGTGACGGCGGGAACGGCGGTGCCGGCGGGAACGGCGGCGGGGTTGGCGGTGAGCGGGCCGGCGGTGGTGAGCGGGCCGGCGGTGGTGAGCGGGCCGGCGGTGGTGAGCGGGCCGGCGGCGGGCGGGGTGGGCGTCGGGTCGGGATCGTGGCTGACGGGGACGGGGTCGGGATGGTGGTCACCATCGACGCGGAGGGGGTGGTGAGCCGGGGCGTCCGGGACCTGGGCGGGGTCGAGCGGGGTGCTGCCGAGCTGGGTGCTGCCGAGCTGGGCGGTGCCGAGTGGGGCGGGGTGGTTGGAGCGGCCGGGGTGGCCGGGGTGGCTGATGAGGGGTCGCCCTGCCACAACTTCTGGCACTGGTTGCACGGGACGTCCTGACCGTCGGCTGTCGCCGGCGACCGCACTGGTCCAAGGGGGAAGTGCTCGTGTCACGGGGTTCTTCGGCGGCAGCGGGTGGGGTCGGGGGTGCGGTGGTGTGGTCGCGCCTCGTCGTGGGGGTGGCGGCGGCGTGCCTGGTGGTCGCCGCCATCGGGCAGTGGCGGGTGGGTGGTCTCGAGGGGTCTCACCCGCGGAACTGGTTCGTGGCGGTGTCGTGCTGCCTGTTGGGGGTGCGGGTGGTCTCGCACGCGCCGCGCAACGCGGTGGGGTGGGTCGTGCTCGCGATGGGGTTCGCCGGCGCCCTGGCCATCGGCAGCGGTGCGGTCGGGAACGGGGCGCTCGGCGGGGACTGGGCGCTCGGTGGGGACGACACCGGTGGGGACGGCACCGGCGGGGACCGCACCGGCGGGGAGGTCACCGGCGGGGAGGGGGTGGTCGGGTGGGCGTGGCAGGGGTGGGCGCTGTGGCTGGGCAACTGGGTGTGGTGGCCCGGGTACTCGCTGCTGCCCGTGGTGCTGGTGCTGTTCCCCAACGGGCGGTTGCCGTCGCGGCGGTGGTGGCCGGTGCTGGTGGTCGCCGGGCTCGGGGTGGTGCTGCCGTCGGTCGGGATCGGGTGGTCGCTGTGGGGCATCCCGACCTCGTTCTGGGACAGCGTCGCGCACAGCACGTCGCGGCGGGGTGTGCCGATCTCGTTGGCGCTGGCCGGGTTCGCGTGCTTCGCGGTGGCGCTGCTCGCCGGGCTGGTGTCGCTGGTGGTGCGCCGGCGACGGGCCCGGGACGACGCGGAGCGGCGGCTGCTGCGCTGGGCCGCGGTGGGCACGGCGGTGGGTATCGGGGCGTTGGCGGTCGAGCTGGAGGCGGGGGCCGCGTGGGGGGCGTGGCTGGTGGTCGCGGCGGCGTTCCCGGCGGCGATGCTGGTCGCGATCCTGCGCTACGGGCTGTACGACATCGACCTGATCATCCACCGCACCCTGCTGTACGGGCTGCTGGTGCTGATCCTCTACGGCGCCTACGCGGTGGTGGTGCTGGCCGCGACGGCGCTGGTGCCCGCGCAGGCGGCGGTGGTGGGCACGGTGGCGGTGGTGACGGCGTTGGCCCCGCTGCACCGGCTGCTGCGGCGGCGGCTGGACCACTGGCTGTACGGGGACCGGGCCGACCCGTACCGGGCGCTGACCGAGCTGGGGCGGCGGCTGGAGCACCACGTGCACCCGGACGAGCTGTTCGCCGAGGTGGCGCGGTCGGTCGGGGAGGCGTTGCGGGCGCCGTACGTGGCGGTGCTGATCAACGACGGCGGCCGGGAGCGGCCGTTGGCGACGCACGGCACGTCGCGGGAGCGGCCGCGGCGGCGGGTGTGGCTGGTGCACGGCGGCGAGCGGGTCGGCGAGCTGGTGGTGGAGGCCCGCGCGCCGGAGGAGGGGTTCTCGCAGCGGGACGTGCGGCTGCTCGACGACCTGGCCAGGCAGGTCGCGCCGGTGGCGGACGCGGCGCGGTTGGCGCAGGCGCTGGCGCAGGCCAACGACCGGTTCGAGCGGGAGCAGGAGGAGGAGCTGCGGCGCATCGGCGACGACCTGCACGACACGGTGGGGCCGGCGGTGGCGGGCATCCGGATGCAGGTGGAGGCGGCGCGCACGATGGTCGGCGACGCGGTGCCGGCGGCGCGGCGGCAACTGGGGGTGGTGGTGTCCGACCTGCGGACGCTGGGCGAGGAGGTGCGCAACCTGATGCGCAAGGCCGACCCGGTGGAGCTGCGGCTGGGGCTGCTGCGCGCGGTGGAGCGGCAGGCGCGGCGGTTCGGGCACCACTTCGCGGTGCGGGTGAGCGCGGACGACCCGCTGGACGGGATCGAGTCGCGGGTGCAGTCGGCGGCGTACCGGATCATCAGCGAAGCGCTCACCAACGTGGCCAAGCACGCGAAAGCGGGTTTGTGCCTGATTCGGCTGGAGCGCACGCCCGATCTGCGGTTGACCGTGGCGGACGACGGTTGCGGCATTCCCGAGGGGCACAACCCGGGGATCGGACTGGCTTCGATGCGCAAACGCTGCGAGGATCTCGGCGGAACGTTCACCATCGAGTCGTCTTCCCGTGGCACCCGGATAGTGGCGCTTCTCCCGCTGGACCCGAATTGATCCCCGCGGGGATCACCGGTCCGGTGGTCGCGTGCGAAAGCGCCGTCGGCGGGCTCGGCGTCGACGCGTGATCAGCGTGCGAGGAGTGCGTCGTGACCGATCAGTCGCATGGTGTTCTGATAGTGGACGACCAGTCGATATTCCGGCGCGGATTGCGGGCGCACCTGGACGTCGCCGACGACCTGGTGGTGAGGGGCGAGGCGTCGAACGGCGAGGACGCCATCGCGAAGGCCCGCGACCTCGCGCCGGCGGTCGTCCTGCTGGACCTGCACATGCCGCGGCGCAGCGGGGAGAGCGCGGCGCACTGCGGGGTCGAGGTGATCCGGGAGATCCGGACCCACGCGCCGGGCGCGAAGATCATCGTGCTGACGATGTCGGAGGAGCCGGAGCAGGCGCGGGAGGCGCTGGACGCGGGCGCGCACGGCTACCTGCTCAAGGACGACGAGGAGCTGAACGTCGCCCAGTCGGTGCGCACGGCCGCCGCCGGGCAGAACGTGCTGGACCCGCGGATCACCCGGATGCTGGTGGCGCGGACCGCGGAGCCGGCCGGGGAGTCCTACCCGTTCGGGCTGACCAGGGGCGAGTTCGTGGTGCTCAGGCGGCTGGTGCGCGGCCTGACGAAGCAGCAGGTGGCGCAGGAGCTGTCGCTGACGCCGAAGACGGTGGCGAACCGGTGCTCGGTGATCCAGCAGAAGCTGGGCGCGAAGTCCGTGGCGGAGGCGGTGGAGACCGCGCGGCGGCGGGAGGGGATCACCCGGGAGGACGCCTGACCGGGGACGGGGACGCGCCGGGGCCGGGCGGGCACCGGCACGCCCCCCGCCCCGGCGGCCCATCACGCTTCCCTGGGCGGGGTGACCTTCTTGACGTAGAGGAGCCGGTCGCCCGCCTCGACGGCGTCGGCCTCGGGGGCGTCGACCCGGTAGAGGGTGCCGCCGCGGACGACGCCGAGCACGATGTCGGGCAGGTGGCGGGGCGAGCCGCCCACCTCGGCGGGCTCCACGTCGCGTTCGGCGATGGCCAGGCCCGCGTCGGGGGTGAGGAGGTCCTCGACCATGTCGACGACGGACGGGGTGGCGGTGGCCATGCCGAGCAGGCGGCCGGCGGTCTCGCTGGACACGACGACCGAGTCGGCGCCGGACTGGCGCAGCAGGTGCTCGTTCTCGCGCTCCCGGACGGAGGCGACGACCTGGGCGTCGGGCGCGAGCTCGCGGGCGGTGAGGGTGACCAGGACGGAGGTGTCGTCGCGGTTGGCGGCCACGACCACCGCCCTGGCCCGCGGCACGCCGGCCACGCGCAGCACGTCGTTGCTGGTGCCGGAGCCGTGGACGGTGACGAGGCCGATGGCGGACGCCGCGTCGAGGGCCTCCTGGGAGGTGTCGACGACGACGATCTGGCCGGGTTCCGTGCCGTCGCCCATGAGGGCGCTCACGGCCGAGCGGCCCTTCGTGCCGTAGCCGATCACCACCACGTGGTCACGCACCTTGGTCCTCCACTTCTGGATGCGCAGCGCCTGGCGCGAGCGCTCGGTGAGCACTTCGAGGGTGGTGCCGACCAGGACGATCAGGAAGAGCACGCGCAGGGGGGTGATCACCAGGACGTTGACGAGCCTGGCGGACGAGCTGGCCGGCGCGATGTCGCCGTAGCCGGTGGTGGAGAGGGAGACGGTGGCGTAGTAGACGCAGTCGAGGAAGGACAGGCCGTCCCCGTTGACGTCGCGGTAGCCGTCGCGGTCGAAGTAGACGATGAGGACGGCGGCCATCAGCGCGGCGAGCGCGCCGATGACGCGCTTCAGGATGGCGCGCACCGGGCTCTGCACCGTGTCCGGCATCCTGACCACGCCGACGAGGGAGTGGCCGGGCAGCTCGGCCAGCGGCTCGGTCTGGTGGAACCGGCGCATCACGACAGCCTCTCGGGGAGCAGCCGCCACAGGTGTGCGGCGGCTTCGGCGCCGCGGAGCAGCAGTGGCACGACGACGCGCTCGTCCGGCGCGTGGATGCGATCATCCGGCAACGTCGCCCCCAGGTACACGACGGGTGCGCCGAGGCGGGCGTGCAGCACGGCGGCCGGTCCGGAACCACCGGTCCGGCTGAACCTGACGGGCTGGTCGAAGGCGGCCTCGACGGCGTCGCGGACCGCGCCCACGGCGGGGTGCGAGACGTCCACCGCGTAGGGCGGGACCCCGTCGCCGCGGGCGATCACCTCGGAGCGTAGGCCGGGCGGGGTGTGCGCGGCGACGAACTCGCGCAGGGCGGCGGCGACCCGTTCGGGCCGCTGGTCGGGCACGAGGCGGAACGACAGCTTCACCGAGGCCGAGGCGGGCACGATCGTCTTCAGGCCGGGGCCGGTGTAGCCGCCGCTGATGCCGTTGACCTCGGCGGTGGGGCGCACCCAGACGCGTTCGAGGGTGGACCAGCCGGGTTCGCCGGCCAGGGCCCGCGCGCCGCCGGCGTTCGCGAGCCACGCGTCCTCGTCGAACGGCAGGCTCGCGTAGTCGGCGCGCTCGGCGTCGGTGGGGTCGACGACGTCGGCGTAGAAGTCGCGCAGCCGGACGCGGCCGTCCTCGTCGTGCAGCGCGGCGACGAGCCGGGCGACGGCGGTGGCCGGGTTGGGCACGCCCCCGCCCGCGCGGCCGGAGTGGACGTCGGAGGAGCCGCCGGTGAGGACGACCTCCGCGCCGTAGACGCCGCGCTGCCCGGTGCACACGGTGGGCGCGTCGCGCGAGTACAGGGGTGTGTCGGTGAACACGACGAGGTCGCACGCGAGGTCGTCGCGGTGCTCGTCGAGCAGCCGGGTGAGGTGGGGCGAGCCGGACTCCTCCTCGCCCTCGACGAACAGCTTGAGCGTGACGGCGGGGCGGTCCGCGCCGGTGGCGGCGAGGTGCGCGCGCACGCCGAGCAGGTGCATGGCGACCTGGCCCTTGTCGTCGCTGGCGCCGCGGGCGAACAGCTCCTCCCCCACGAGGGTGGGGTCGAACGGGGGGTGTCGCCACTGCTCGACCGGGTCGACCGGTTGCACGTCGTGGTGGCCGTAGACCAGCACGGTCGGCGCGTCGGGGTCGGCGGCGGGCAGGCAGGCGTACACGGCGGGCAGGGCGGGGCCCGAGTCCCAGACCCGCACGTCGGGCCAGCCGTCGCGGCGCAGGGCGTCCGCCAGCCAGCGCGCGGAGGCGTGCACGTCGGCGTGGTGGGCCGGGTCGACGCCGATCGAGGGGATGGCCAGCCACTCGCGCAGCCCGGCCACGAAATCGTCGGCGAGCGCGGCCACGGCCGTCCGCTCGGGATGCTCGGGTTCTTCGGGATCACCGCTCACGGTGCCGGAGGATAACCCTGGGGACGCCGGTCGGCGTCCGGCATGACAGGGTGGGTCCCATGGAAGCCACTCGTTCCCGTTCCTGGTCGGCGCTGGCGCTGGCCGGGTTGCTGGGCACGGCCGGTGTCACGCACTTCGCCAAGCCGAAGCCGTACGACTCGATCGTCCCCCGGCGGCTGCCGGGTGCGCCGCGGGCCTGGACGTACGCGTCCGGCGCCGCGGAGGTGGCGCTGGCCGCGGCGGTGGCCGCGCCCCGCACGCGCGGTACGGCCGCGAAGCTCGCCGCGGTGTTCTTCGCCGCCGTGTTCCCGGCGAACGTGAAGATGGCTTACGACTACCGGGCGAAGTCGCCCCGGGCGCGCGCCATCGCCTACGGGCGCCTCCCGTTGCAGGTCCCGCTGGTCCTGTGGGCCTTGCGCGTGGCACGCTCATCCCGTTGACCACTCTCCGTGCGGGGTTCGACACCCAGCGCGGCGGAGGGTCTGTCATTGAAACCGCAACCAGTTCTAGGATGCCCGAGTGCAACCGCTCCTCCACCACGCCGCTCAGGCCCTGGGTTGGCGCGGCGTCGTGGTCCCCGACGTCGCCGTGCTGGGTCACCAGGTGTCCGCGGTCGTGCGGGTCCGCGCCGACGTGCACGAGTGGCGCAGCGCGAACGGCTGGCCCCCGCAGCCCGACCCCTCGTGGTTCCGCTCGTGGTTCGAGCCGGCCGCGCACGACCGGCTGCCGGTGCCCGCGGTCGAGCTGGTCGGCGTCCTGGTGGGCGAGTCCACCGTGGACCACGCCCTCCAGTCGTGCGGCACGCTGATGACGCTCGCACCGTGCTCGGTGGTGCTGCCGCCGCCGCAGGGCGACCGGTCGTGGCCGCTGATGGAGCTGGACTACTACGGCATCGGCGTCGTCTCGGTCGACGAGGCGGGCGCGGCGGAGCTGCTGGTGCCGCCGGAGGACCGGTCGACCGAGTTCGGGCCGTCGCTGTTCGGGCGGTGGCTGCTGGAGGTCCTCTACGACCGCGTGCTGAAGGAAGTGCCCGCCGAGGCGCGGGTCACCACCTAGCTAGGCCGGGATCGAGCGGACCAGGTCGCGCAGGCCGTCCGCGTCCAGCAGGTCGGCCGGGCGCAGCGTGCGGCCGTGCCGCACGTAGTGGAACGCCGCCCGCACCTTCTCCACCGGCGTGCCGGTCAACGACGCCCAGGCCAGCCGGTACGCCGCGAGCTGCACGGACAGCGCGGGCAGCCGCCCGTCCTCCGGCACCGAGCCGGTCTTCCAGTCCACGACGGTCCAGCCGCCGTCCTCGTCGGCGAACACCGCGTCCATGCGCCCGCGCACGGACAGGCCGTCGACCTCCGCCTCGAACGGCACCTCGACGTCGTGCGGGGCCCGGTCGGCCCACTCGCTGGCCAGGAACGCCTCCTGGAGGCGGTTCAGGTCCGCGTCGGGCGAGGCGTCCTCGTCGGCCGCGCCGGGCAGCTCGTCCAGGTCGAACAGCCGCCGCACGCCGAACCGCTGCTCCAGCCACGTGTGGAACGCCGTGCCGCGGCGGGCCGACGGGTTCGGCGGGAACGGCAGGGGGCGGCGCAGGCGGCGGGCGAGCTGGTCGGGGTCGGCGGCGAGCTGGACGAGCTGGCTGACCGAGAGGTGGTCGGGCAGGACGACGCGTTCGCGCCGGTCGGCCGCCGCGGCGCGCTCGGCGAGGAGCACGTCGACGTCGCGGGCCCAGCCCTCGGGGTCGTCCGGGTCCTCGTCGGTCGCGGCCGGCTCGACCGGCTCGGGTTCGGTCCCGGGCTCAGGCTCGGCCTCCGGCTCCGGCCGGTCGGGGTCGGGGTCGGGGTCGAGGACGGGGTGGTCCAGGTCCGGGTGGTCCGGGTCCGGGTGGTCGAGGTCGGGCGGCGGCTCGTCGTCGTCCGGCTCCTCGGGCGGTGCGTAGTCGAAGTCCGGGGGCGGTTCGAGGTCGAACCGCTCGGCGTCCACCGGTTCGGCGGGCTCGGGACCGGGATCGGGCTCGACGGACTCGGGCTCGACGGGCTCGGGACCGGGGTCACCGGAGCCGGGCTCACCGGGACCGGGCTGGGCGAGGTGGCGCTCCAGCGCCGCCAGCACCAGCTCCGCCCCCTCGGCCACGGCCGCGCGCCGCCTGCCCAGCGGGTCGGCGGGCCACTGCGCGGTCTTCGTCCGCGACGCGAGCGGGTTCGGGGCGCCCTCCTCCGGGGGCGGCGCCCAGTGGGCGATGTCGGCGGGCGGGTGGTCGGCGGCCAGCACGGCGTCGCGCAGCTCGGTGAGGAACGCGGACGGCCCCTTGGGCTTCGACCCCGTCCCGCCCCACCAGTGGCCGGACACGAGCAGGCTGTGCTCGGCCCGGGTGAGCGCCACGTACAGCAGCCGGCGCTCCTCCACGAGGCGGCGGGCGTCGAAGTCCTCCTCGTGCCGGGCGAGGGCCTCCTCGACCTCCTTGCGGTCGGCGCCGGGCGGCACGCGCAGCACCGGCAGGTCCTCGGCGTCGCCGCGCAGGTCGGCGGGCAGCCCGGTGACCGAGCGCAGCCAGCTCGACGACTTCTTGCGGCCGGGGAAGACGTCCTTGACCACGTGCGGCACGGCGACGACGTGCCACTCCAGGCCCTTCGCGGAGTGCATGGTCAGCACCTGCACGCGGTTCGGCGCGACCTCCACCTCGCCGGGTTCCAGGCCGTCCTCCGCCTGTTCGGCGGTGTGCAGGTAGTCGAGCAGGGCGGGCAGCGTCGCGGACGGGCTGGCGGCGGCGAAGTCGCCGACCACGTCGGCGAACGCGTCCAGGTGCGCCCGGCCCACGCCGCCCGGCCGGGCCATGGCCTCGATGTCGAGCAGCAGGGTGCGCTCGACGTCGGCGACCAGCTCGGGCAGCGGCTGGTCGAGGCGGCGGCGCAGCGCGGACAGCTCGGCGCCCAGCCGGCGGACGCGGCGGTAGCCCTCGGCCGAGTACGCGGTGGGGTCGCCCGGGTCGTCCAGGGCGTCGGCCAGGCCCGCCTGCTCGGCGTGCTCGCCGGGCAGGGCGTCGGCCAGGACGGCGAGCGGGTCGTCCACGACGGCCTGGCGGCTCGGCGCCCCGGCCAGGTCGCGCGCCCGGTTCCACAGGGCGGCCAGGTCGTAGGCGGCGAGGCGCCAGCGCGAACCGGTGAGCAGGCGGGCGGCGGCCGTGCCCGCGAGCGGGTCGACCAGGACGCGCAGGGCGCTGGTGAGGTCGCGCACCTCGGGTTCGTCGAGCAGCCCGCCCAGGCCGACGACCTCGACGGGCAGGCCGCGGTCGCGCAGGACGGCGGAGATGGCGGCCATGTCGGAGCGGCGGCGGACCAGGACGGCGGCGGTCGGCGGCTCGTCGCTGCTGTCGAGGTGCTGCTCCCACTGGGCGGCGAGGGTGTCGGCGAGCCAGTCCAGCTCCTGGCGGACGTCGTCGAACAGCGCCAGGCGCACGTCCCCCGGTCCCGCGCCGTCGCGGGCGCGCAGCGGGTCCACGTCCAGGCCCGTCGCGCGCAGCGGCGCGGACACCGCGTTGGCCAGCTCCAGCACCTCCGGCGGGTTGCGGAAGCTGGTGAGCAGGCCGTACTTGCGGGCGGGCGGGAAGTCGTGGACGAACCTCGGGAGGTTCGCCGCGGACGCGCCGCGCCAGCCGTAGATGGCCTGCGCCGGGTCGCCCACCGACGTCACGGGCATCGGCTCGCCCCGCCCGAACAGCGACCGCAGCAGCACGCGCTGGGCGTGGCCGGTGTCCTGGTACTCGTCGAGCAGCACGGCGCCGTACCGCTCGCGCTCGCCGCGCGCCACCTCCGGGTAGTCGGCGGCCAGCCGGGCGGCCAGCGACATCTGGTCGGCGAAGTCCATGGCCGCCTCGCGCCGCTTGCGCGCCTGGTACGCCTCCAGCAGCGGCAGCAGGTTCATCCGCAGCCGCTGGGCGTCGACGACGGCCTGCAACGACTGCGGCAGGGCGTCGCCCTGCCGCTTGGTCCTCGGCGCGGACTCGATGAGCGCGCACAGCCGCTCGGCGTGCTCGCGCAGCACCTCCGGCGCCACGAGGTGCTCCCCCAGCTCGCCGGCGAGCGCGACGAGGTAGCCGGTGACGGTCGCGGGCACCTTGTCCGTGTCGATGTCCTCCGCCCAGGTGGAGACGACGCGGTGCGCGAGCTGCCACGCCGCGGTCTCGGTGAGCAGCCGCACGCCGGGTTCCACGGGCAGCCGCAGGCCGTGCTCGGCGACGAGCCTGCCCGCGTAGGCGTGGTAGGTGAGGATCACCGGTTCGCCGGTGAGGACGGCGGCCCGGCGTTCGCCGCCCGGGTCGAGCCGGTCGAGCAGCGGGGAGCCGCCGAGGCGGCGCAGGCGGGCCCGGACGCGGTCGGACAGCTGGCGGGCGGCCTTGCGGGTGAACGTGAGGCCGAGGACGCGGTCGGGCGTGACGAAGCCGTTGGCGACGAGGTAGACGACGCGGGCGGCCATCGTCTCGGTCTTGCCCGCGCCCGCGCCGGCCACGACGAGGGCGGGCGCGGTGGGCGCCGCGACGACGGCGGCCTGCTCCGGGGTGGGCCTGGGCAGGCCAAGGGCCTCGGCGACCTCGAACGGGCTGGCGAGGGCCCCCGGCCCACCCACCCGTTCGACCTCGTCCGGCATCACCACACCGGGCATTCTCCGTCGTCGGCCGGCGGGCGCTTCGGCGACCCGCAGGCTCGTGCGGAAGTCGCAGGTCAGGTCATTGACCCACCTGGCGGCCCGAGGCGTGCACCGGGCAGGTGGTGCGCGCCGGGCAGCGGTCGCAGTCGACGTTCTCGGCGGCCCGGTACTCCGGGCCGACGGAGGACCCGGCGGCGATCTGCACGGCCTCCAGCCAGACCCGGACGCCCTGCTCGTCCAGCGGCGACTGCTCCAGCTCGGTGGCGCCGGTCTTCTTGTTCTCCTTGGCCACGTACAGCAGGCGCGCGCCGCCCGGGTCGGTGCCGAGGCCGAGGTGGGTGAAGCCGCCGAGCGCGGAGGCGAGCTGGTAGACGGCGAGCTGCGGGTGGTCCTGCGCCTCCTGCTTCGTGACGGGGTTGCGGCCGGTCTTGACGTCGACCACGACCGGGCGGCCCTCGCGGTCGGTCTCCAGCCGGTCGACGCGGCCCCGCACGCGCAGCCACGGGCCGCCGTCCTGCTTGGGCACGTCGACGGAGATCTCCTCCTCGACCGCGACCTGGGTGAGCTGGTCGCGGCTGGAGGCGAGCCAGGCCAGGAACGTGTCGAGCATCCGCTCCACGCGCTGCCGTTCGCGGCGGGAGAACCAGGGCGCACCGGCGTCGACCGCGGCCCACGCCTCGTCGAGCCTCGCCCGCAGCTCCTTCTCGTCCGCGCCGGTGGCGGCGGCCTGGGCGAGGGCGTGCACGAGGGTGCCGGTGATCGACGCCAGCTCGGCCGGGTCCTGGCCGCCGTGCCGTTCGACGACCCACCGCAGCGGGCACGTGGCGAGCGTCTCCACCGTGGACGGCGACACGCTGACCGTGTGCTCCTCCGTCCACAGCGGGTCGTCGGTCGTCACGTCCGCCAGGCCGTACCAGGAGTCGGGGTGCGCGCCGGGCACGCCCGCGGCGGCGAGGCGGGCCAGTTGCGCCGCGGCGCGCTCCCGCCGCCCGGCGGGCTCGTCGTCGTCGCACACGACGCGGCGCAGCTCGCCCACCAGCTCGGCGAGCACGAGGCCGCGCTCGGGGGTGTGCGTGGGCCGTTCGAGGTCGCCGGTGGACAGCTCCTCGATCTCGTCGAGGAACCGCGACGGCTGCTCGTCCTCGCCGCGCACCGCGCTGACCAGCAACGTCCGCTCGGCGCGGCTGGCGGCGACGAGCAGCAGCCGCCGTTCCTCGGCCAGCAGCGGCGCGATGGCCGACACGGTGTCCGCCGGCACGCCCGCGACGAGGTCGACGAGCCGTTCCACGCCGAGCAGGGAACCGCGCAGCCGCAGGTCGGGCCACGCGCCCTCCTGCACGCCGGGCACCGCCACGACCGTCCACCCCCGACCGGCGGCGGCGTGCGCGGTGAGCACGGCCACGGCCTCGCCGACGGGGGCGGACGCGGCCATCGTGTCGCCCGCGAACCGCTGGGAGGCGAGGTAGTCGACGAAGCTCTCCGCGCCGGAGCCGGGCAGCCGGTCGACGTACTTCGCGGCGGCCTCGAACAGGGCGACGACCGCGTCGAGGTCGCGGTCGGCCTGCATGCCGGTGGTGCCGTGCCGGGCGGACTGGGCGACCCAGCGGTTCTCCAGCCCGGTGGCCTGCCACAGCTCCCACAGCACCTGCTCGACGGTGAGCCCGTCGTCGATCGCCCGGCGCGCCTTGCGCAGCAGCCCGCCGACGCGCCGCGCGGGCTGCGCCTCGGCGTCCTCCAGGGCGGCCAGCTTGTCGGCGGTCTCGATCACCTCGACGAGCAGCTCGCCGCTGGCGCGGTCCCCGCCGGCGGCCAGCTCCAGCCGGCGCAGGCCGCGGCGGAGCCGGCGCAGCGCCAGCGGGTCGGCGCCGCCCAGCGGGGAGGACAGCAGCATCGCGGCGGTGTCCTCGTCGAGGCTGCCGGGCACGGCGGCGGCGCGCAGCAGCGCCAGGAACGGGACGACGGCGGGCTGCTGGGCGGGCGGCAGCTCGTCGTGCGGCACGGCGACGGGCACGCCCGCCGCGAGCAGGGCGCGTTGCAGCACGGGCAGGACGCGGGTCGCGGACCGCGCGACGACGGCCATCCGCGACCAGGGCACGCCGTCGATCAGGTGGGCGCGGCGCAGCTGGTCGGCCACCCACGCGGCCTCCTGCGCGGCGGACGCGAACAGCCGCACCCGGACGTGGCCCTCGGCGTCCACCGGGCTCACCTCGCGGGTCGGCGACGCGCCGGGCAGGCGCAGCGCGAGGCGGCCGACGGCGGCGCGGACCTCCGGGGCCATCCGGTGGCCCTCGCGCAGCACGGCGGTCGGCGCGTCGGTCGCGGCCAGCAGGGACGGGTCGGCGCCGCGGAACGAGAAGATCGCCTGGTCCGGGTCGCCGACCAGGACGAACTCGTCGGCGGTCGACCCGAGGCTCGCCAGGAACGCGAGCTGGAGCGGGTCGAGGTGCTGGGCGTCGTCGACGAACAGGTGGCGGACGCGCTTGCGCTCGCCGTCGAGCACGCCGGGGTCCACCTCGAACGCGAGCAGCGCGTTGCCGATCAGCTCGGCGGCGTCGTAGGACGGCGCGTGCCCCTGGCCGCTGCTGGCCAGCAGGTTGACCTGCTCGTACTGGGTGGCGAACAGCCCGGCGGCCACCCACTCCTCGCGGCCGTGCCGGCGGCCCAGGTCGGTGAGGTCCTCGGGGGCGAGGCCGCGTTCGGTGGCGCGCAGCATGAGGTCGCGCAGCTCGGCGGCGAACCCGGGCAGGGTGAGGGCGGGGCGCAGGCGGTCCGGCCACTTCGGCGCGCCCATCGCCACGTCGCCCGCCAGCAGCTCGCGCACCACGGCGTCCTGCTCGGGGCCGGCCAGCAGCCGGGGCGGCTCCTCGCCGGTCAGCGCGGCCTGGTTGCGCAGCACCGCGAACGCGTAGGAGTGGACCGTGCGGACCAGCGGTTCCCGCGTGGTGGGCAGCAGGCCCGAGGGGGTGGGCGGCGGCGCGGCCGAGGGCTGCGCGTCACCGTCCGACGAGCCGCCGTCCGCGCGGCGGTCGGTGAGCAGGCGGGTGATCCGGGCGCGCATCGCCTCGGCGGCGCGGCGGTCGGCGGTGAGCACCAGCACCTGCTCGGGGTGCGCGCCGCGCCGCAGCACGCGGTCGGCCACGACCTCGGCGAGCAGCGTCGTCTTGCCCGTGCCGGGTCCGCCGAGCACGCGCAGCGGGCCGCCCCGGTGCTCGAACACCCGGCGCGCGGCCGGCTCCCAGTCGTGCCGGGGCTCCTCCCGCCGCTCCGGGCGCACCAACAGCGGAGCCCTGTTCACCACCACGGCGGTAGATGCAACCACGTCCCACCGACAGCCGGCGCGCCGGCACCGCGTGGAAAGCTGTCGGGGTGGACGAACAGCTGCACGAGATGGTCCGCGAGGTGGTGCGCTCGATCCCCCGCGGACGCGTCGCCACCTACGGCGACGTCGCCGACATCGCCCGCGCCCCGTCGCTGCGGATGGTCGGCACGGTCCTCAACCAGGACGGGCGCGACCTGCCGTGGCACCGGGTGCTCAAGGCCAACGGCACGTGCGCCCCCCACCTCGCCGACGAGCAGCTCCAGCTGCTCCGCGAGGAGGGGGTGCCGTCGCTCGACGGCAAGGTGGACCTGCGCACCTACCGCTGGGAGGACGCCGTCAAGGCGGAGGAGGCGGCGGAGCCTCCCGGCCTCTGGTGACTCACGGGGTGACGCGCGCCTGGACGCGGGCCACCTCGTCGCGCACCCCGGGGTCCCGCGTCAGCGCGGCCGCGAGCTTGAGCTGCGGCAGCGCCTCGGCGTGCCGGCTCTGCCTGCTCAGCGTGCGGCCGAGCAGCAGCCGGGCGTAGCCGTCCGCCGGGTCCAGCTCGACGAGCCTGGTCAGGACCGCCTCGGCCCTGCCCAGCGCGGCGGACCGGAAGTGCGCCAGCGCCAGCTCGGTCAGCACGGTGCGGTCGGTCGGGGCGTGCTCGGCGGCCTCCGCGAGGTAGCGGGCGGCGCCGCTCGGGTCGCCCGCGGCGAGGAACACCCGCCCCTTGTGCAGCAGTTCCCGGATCACTTCTCCTCCTCGTCGAGCCTGGTGTCCGCCGCGGTGACGTGCGGGACCTGGGTCCCGCCGAGCCGCCCGGCCTGGAAGTCCTCGATGGCCTCGATGATCTCGGCGCGCGTGTTCATCACGAACGGGCCGTAGCGCGCGACGGGCTCGTTCAGCGGCAGCCCGCCCAGGACCAGCACGTCCTGGTCGGTGCCCGCGCGCAGGGTGATCGCCTGCCCGCGGTCGAGCACCGCGAGCTGCCCCTCCTCCAGCGGCCGCTGCTCGCGCCCGACGGTGCCGCGCCCGTTGAGCACGTAGACCATGGCGTTGAACTCCTCCGGCCACGGGAGCCGCAGGCGCGCGCCGGCGCCGAGCGTGGCGTGCAGGTAGGTGATCGGCGTGCGGGTGGAGCCGGGGCCGCGGAAGCCCGCGACGTCACCGGCGATGACGCGGACCAGCGCGCCGCCGTCGTCGCTGGAGAGCAGCGCCGCGTCGGTGGGCTTGATGTCCTGGTAGCGCGGCGCGGTCCACTTCTCGGCCTTCGGCAGGTTGACCCACAGCTGCACGCCGTGGAACAGGCCGCCCTTGGCGACCAGTTCCTGCGGCGGCAGCTCCGAGTGCAGGACGCCGGACCCGGCCGTCATCCACTGCGTGCCGCCGTTGGTGATCAGCCCACCGCCGCCCGCGGAGTCCTTGTGCTCGAAGGCGCCGTCGATGACGTAGGTGACGGTCTCGAACCCGCGGTGCGGGTGCCACGGCGCGCCCTTGGCCTCGCCGGGGCCGTACTCGACGGCGCCCATGTGGTCGAGGAGCAGGAACGGGTCGGCGAGCGCGAGGTCGACGCCCGGGAAGGGGCGGCGGACCTGGAAGCCCTCGCCCTCCAGCGACGTGCGCGCCTGGACGACCTGCTTCACCGGACGCCACGCGGTGGTGGCCTCGGGCAGTCGGGGGAGGCGGGGAAGGGTGAGGGTGTCGGCGGTGACGGCGGGCACGGCTGCCTCCTTCGGGCCGGCCACCCGGTGCGGTGGCTCGTCCCGTAGAACCTAGTTGAGATCTCAACTATTCCGGAGGGCGGGACGGCGGGGTGATACCGAGTTGGTTCGCGGGTACCTGGCCCACCAGGATCATGGACAGGAAGGGGGGCCGTCCCGTGAACAGCCCGGTCGTGGAACACCCGTTGGTCGCCGCTTACCTGACCGCCCTGCGGGAGGAGGCCGCGGTGCTGCCCGAGGCGCGCCGCGCCGAACTGGACGAGGCGGTCCGCTCGCACATCGAGGCCACCCTGCCGGAGGACGCCTCGGACGACGACGTCGACGCCGTGCTGGACGAGCTCGGCGCGCCGGGCGAGGTCGTGGCCACGGCGGTGGAGGAGGTGCCCGAGAACGCCCGGCGCGCCGAGGCGGACGACGCCCGCGAGCCGCTGCGCGTCCTCGACGTCCTGGGCCTGGCGCTGCTGCTGGTCGGCGCGGTGCTGGTGCCCTTCGGCCACCTGGCGGGCGCGGTGCTGGTCGGCGTCTCCCGGCGGTGGTCGATCCCGGTGCGGGTGCTGCTCGTCGGCGTGCCCGCCGTGCTGCACGTGCTGCTCGCGCTCGTCGCGGACGACTGGTACTCCGGGCTGCTCGTGCTGCCGTTCACCGCGACGCAGGTCGCCGCGCTGATCGCCACCTGGTACTTCTTCTCCCGCGCGGAACGCGGGTAGCGGGGCGGGATCGGGCGGGTCGGGACGGATCGGGCGGGTCGGGCGGGTGGTGGGTCAGGCCACGCCCCGGAAGCACCGGGCCTCGTAGTAGCGCAGCAGCACGGCGTCCACGACCCGCGGGTGCGCGCCGATCGGGGCCGCGACCACGTCCGCGCCGGACTCCGCCACGACGCGGTGGAACAGGCCGGGCGCCAGCAGCCAGGAGGCCACCGCGACCCGTCCCGGGGCGCGGGCCACGACCTCCGCGACGCGCGGCGAGGCCGTGGCGGCGTACCCGACGACCACCGGCCCGACCCGACGCGCCAGGGTGTCGGCGACGGCGCGCACGTCCGCCAGCGCCCGCGGGTCCGACGACCCGGCCGCCGCGAGCACGACCGAGTCCCCCGGCCGGTAGCCGGCCTCGCGCAGGCGGGACAGCAGGGCCGGGACCAGCGCGGGCCCGATCGGGTCGGTGATCACCGCGTCGCGGTGCCCGGACGCCTCGACCTGCGCCGGGACGTCCACCCGCACGTGGTAGCCGGCCGCGAGGAACGCGGGGACCACGACGGCCGGCCCCCGCACGGACGACAGCACCGAGGTCACGTCGGGTTGCCGCACGTCGGCGTAGGCGACCCGCACCGGCACCCCGCCCAGCCGGGCGCGCACCAGCGACGCGATCTCCTCCACCACCACGGCCCCGGCGGGGTCGCGCGTGCCGTGGGCGACGAGGACGAGGGTCATACGGCCACTCCGGCGGGGTCCATGGCGAGGCGGTAGCCGCGCTTGACGACGGTGGCGACCATGCGCGGTTCGCCGAGGGCGGTGCGCAGCCGGCCGATGGCGGTCTCCACGGCGTGCTCCTCGCCGCCGCCGGGCAGGGCGGCGAGCAGGTCGCGCCGCGACACGACCGCGCCCCGCGCCGCCGCCAGCGCGCGCAGCACGGCCATCGGGGCGGGCGCCACGGGCCGCAGCTCGCCGTCCACGACGACCGCCTGGCCGCGCAGCTCGACGTCCCGGCCCGCGATGCGCAGGCGGGTCGCGCGGGCCGGCAGCGCCAGCACCAGCTCGCGGGCCAGCGCGCCGATGCGGGCGCGGGCCGGCTGGACGACGGGCACGCCGGCGGCCACCAGCGGCCCGGCGGTGATCGCGCCGACGCCCACGACCAGCACGTCGCGGCGCAGCAGGGCGACCAGCTCGTCGTACCGGCCGGAGGCGCGGGCGGTCCGCAGCACGGACGCCGCGGCGGGGGCGCTGGTGAAGGTCAGGGCGTCGACCTGGCCCGCGAGGACCGCGTCGAGCAGCCGCTCCAGCGGGCCCGGGTCGGCCGGGCCGGTCCACCGGTAGACCGGGACCTCGACGACGGTGGCGCCCGCCTCGCGCAGGGTGGAGGTGAAGTCGGGCAGCGGCTCGCCGTGCAGCTGCACCGCGATGCGCTTGCCCGCCACGCCGCCGCGCAGCAGGTGGTCGAGCAGCTCGGCGTTGCTCTCCCCGTCCGGCGACCACGACTCGACCAGGCCCGCCGCGCGCACCGCGCCCTTGGCCTTCGGGCCGCGCGGCAGGACCCGGGCGTTCGACAGCGTCCCCAGCAGCCGCGCGGCCAGGCCCCAGCCCTCGGCGGCCTCGAACCAGCCGCGGAAGCCGATGCCGGTGGTCGCCACGGCGATGTCCACCGGCTCCTCCACCACGGTCCGGGTGGCGGCGAGCAGCTCCGCGTCGTCGGGCAGCGGCACGATCCGGATGGCCGGGCCGTGCAGCACGGTGGCGCCCTTGCGCTCCAGCAGGGCGCCCAGCTCGTCGGCCCGCCGGGCAGCGGTCACACCGACCGTGTACCCGGCCAGCGGGTCGGCGATCACGGCGACCCGACCTGGACGACGCCGTCGGTCACGACCACCGGGTGCACGGGCACGCCCGTGGACGGGTCGTCGAGGCACTTGCCGGTGCTCAGCTCGAACGCCTGCTTGTAGACCGGGGACACCACGACGGGCACGCCGCCGCGGTCGCCCACGATGCCCCGCGACAGCACGGCCGCGCCGCTGAACGGGTCGATGTTGCCCAGGGCGTGCACGGTGCCCGCCGAGGTGAGGAACACCGCCACCTGCGAACCGTCCGGCAGCAGGGCGGCCACCCCGCGATCGGGCAGCAGGACGCTCAACTCGCACACGGGTGTCATCGTGCAACCTCCGGGATTCCCAGTAGGACCGGCACCTTCTGGCCGCGCTCCTCGCGGAAGGAGATCGTGGGGTCGGGCGTGCCCGGCGCGTTGACGAAGGAGGTGAACCGGGACAGCTTCTCCGGGTCCTCCAGCACGCCGCGCCACTCGTCCGCGTAGTTGTCCACGTGCTTGGCCATCGCGGCCTCCAGGTCGGCGCAGATGCCGAGGCTGTCGTCGACGATGACCGCCCGCAGGTGGTCGAGCCCGCCCTCCAGGCCCTCGATCCACGTCGAGGTGCGCTGCAACCGGTCCGCGGTGCGGATGTAGAACATCAGGAACCGGTCGATGAGCCTGATCAGCGTCTCCGTGTCCACGTCGGACGCGATGAGGTCGGCGTGGCGCGGGGTGAAGCCGCCGTTGCCGCCCACGTACAGGTTCCAGCCGTTCTCGGTGGCGATGACGCCGAAGTCCTTGCCGCGGGCCTCGGCGCACTCGCGGGCGCACCCGGACACGGCGGACTTGAGCTTGTGCGGCGAGCGCAGGCCCCGGTAGCGCAGCTCCAGCTCGATGGCCAGCCCCACCGAGTCCTGCACGCCGAACCGGCACCACGTGGTGCCGACGCACGACTTCACCGTGCGCAGCGACTTGCCGTAGGCGTGGCCGGACTCGAAGCCCGCGTCCACCAGCCGCTTCCAGATCTGCGGGAGCTGGTCCACGGTCGCGCCGAACAGGTCGATCCGCTGGCCGCCGGTGATCTTGGTGTAGAGGCCGAAGTCGCGGGCGACCTCGCCGATGACGATGAGCTTCTCCGGGGTGATCTCGCCGCCGGGGATGCGCGGCACCACCGAGTAGGTGCCGTTGCGCTGGATGTTGGCCAGGAAGTGGTCGTTGGTGTCCTGGAGCGCGGCCTGCTCGCCGCCGAGGATGTGCCCGTTGTCCAGCGAGGCGAGGATCGAGGCGACGGCGGGCTTGCAGATGTCGCAGCCGCGGCCCCGGCCGAAGCGGGCCACCAGCTCGGTGAACGTGGTGACGCCGGTGGACCGGACGACCTCGAACAGCTCGGCGCGGGACTGGTCGAAGTGCTCGCACAGCGCCTTGGACTGCTCGACGCCGCACTCGGCCAGCAGCTTCTTCAGCATCGGCACGCAGGAGCCGCAGCCCGTGCCCGCCTTGGTGCACGCCTTGATGCCCGGCACGTCGACCGCGTCGCCGGAGTTCACCGCGTCCACGATGTGCTGCTTGGTGACCGCGTGGCAGGAGCACACCTGCGCGTCGTGCGGCAGGGACAGCTCGACGCCGCCCTCCGGGCCGATCAGCGCCACCGGGTCGCCGGGCAGCGCGCGGCCGACCAGGGGCCGCAGCACCGGGTACTTGGAGGCGTCGCCGACGAGGATGCCCCCGAGCAGGGTCTTGGCGTCGTCGGACACCACGACCTTGGCGTAGGTGCCCGCGACGGCGTCGTTGACCACGACCTCCAGGGCGCCCTCCTCCTTCGCGTGCGCGTCGCCGAACGAGGCCACGTCCACGCCGAGGAGCTTGAGCTTGGTGGACATGTCCGCACCGGGGAACGCGGCGGTGCCGCCGAGCAGCCGGTCCGCGACGACCTCCGCCATGGAGTACCCCGGGGCCACCAGTCCGTACACCACCCCGTCGAGGTTGGCGCACTCGCCGATCGCGTACACGTCCGGGTCGGAGGTGCGGCAGCCGCCGTCCACGACGATCCCGCCGCGCTCGCCGACGGTCAGGCCGGAGGAGCGGGCCAGCTCGTCGCGCGGCCGGATGCCCGCGGAGAACACGACGACGTCGAGGTCCAGCTCGACGCCGTTGGACAGCTTCGCCACGAGCCGGTCGCGGTGGTCGCGCTCGATGGAGGAGGCCGAGGTGCCGGTGTGCACGGTGAGGTCGAGCTTCTCCACCAGGCGCTTGAGCAGGCCCGCGCCGCCCTCGTCGACCTGCAGCGGCATCAGCCGCGGGCCCAGCTCGACGACGTGCGGGGAGACGCCCATGCCGCGCAGCGCGTTGGCGGCCTCCAGGCCGAGCAGGCCGCCGCCGAGCACCATGCCCGCGTGCCGGCCGCTGGACCGGGCGCCCTCGACGGTGGCGCGGATGGCGTCCAGGTCGTCGATGGTGCGGTAGACGTGGCAGCCGGGCAGGTCGCGGCCCGGGACGGGCGGCACGAACGGCACCGAGCCGGTGGCCAGGACCAGCGCGTCGTAGGTCTGCGTGCGGCCGCTCGCCGTGCGGACCGCCTTCGCGGCCCGGTCCAGCTCCACGACCCGGTCGTCGAGGACCAGCTCGACCCCGTCGTCGTCGTGCGGGGCGAGCGCCAGCGCCGAGGCGTCCCAGGCGTCCACGTAGGACGACAGCGCGACGCGGTCGTAGGCGGGACGGGGCTCCTCGGCGAACACGACGACCCGCCACTGGCCGGTCGCGTCCTTCTCGCGGAGGGCCTCCACGAGGCGGTGCCCGACCATGCCGTGACCCACTACTACGAGCGTTCGCGTCATGGGACCAATCCCTTCCTCCTGCCCGGTTATGCTCACCGGGCACCGTGTCGTGCCAAGGTCGCGAATGTTTCGCAGGTGTTAAAGGACACTCACGCCGCACGTGGCGGGCATGTGCGTCACACGCCCGCGTGGGCGAGGCTCGGGACGCGCACGAAGACGCGGCGCCGCAGGTAGAACCACCACGTGGTGGCCACGCACAGCCCGTAGAACACCAGGAACGCGGTGAGCGCGGGGGCGAGCGTCCTGCTGCCCTCCAGGGAGAACTTGAACACCAGGTTGACGAGCACCCCGCCGAACGCGCCGATCGCGCCCGCGATGCCGACCACCGCCGCCGCCTGCCGCTTGGCGGACGCCACGTCGTCGCTCTGCGTGGCGAAGATGGCCGGGATCATCCGGTAGGTCGAGCCGTTGCCGACGCCCGCCAGCACGAACAGGGCGATGAACGAGCCGAAGAAGAGCGCGAAGCTGCCGACCTCGATGCTGACGAGCAGCCCGACCGTGCCGACGGCGAGGCCGCAGAACGTGGCCACGGTGATCCGCGCGCCGCCGAACCGGTCGGACAGCCAGCCGCCGAACGGCCGGCTCACCGAGCCGATGAGCGCCCCGATGAAGGCGAGCGCGACGAAGCCCTTGTGGTCCACGAAGCTGATCTTGATGAGCGACGGGAACGCGAACGAGAAGCCGATGAACGAGCCGAACGTGCCGATGTAGAGGAACGACATCACCCAGGTGTGCTTGTTCGACAGCGCCCGCCGGTAGGAGGTGCCGTCCGGCTTGGCCTGGGTGAGGCTGTCCATGAAGAACCAGGCGCACGCGGTGGCCACCACGATGAACGGCATCCAGAACAGCGCCGCGTAGGCCAGGTTCACGCCCGTGCCGATCGAGATGACGATCGGCACGACGAGCTGCACCATCGCCACGCCCAGGTTGCCGCCCGCGGCGTTGAGGCCGAGCGCGAGGCCCTTCCTGCCCTCCGGGTAGAAGAACGAGATGTTCGCCATGGAGGACGAGAAGTTGCCGCCGCCGAAGCCCATCGCGGCCGAGGTGAGCAGGAAGAACCAGTAGGGCGTGCCCGGGTCGGTGACCGCGATCACCAGCATCGTGCACGGCACCAGCAGCAGGCCCGCGCTGATCGTCGTCCACGCCCGACCGCCGAAGCGCGGCACGGCGAACGTGTACGGGATGCGCAGCACCGCGCCGACCAGGTTCGGCACGATCAGCAGCCAGAACACCTGGCCGACGCTGAACGCGAAGCCGATCGAGCCGAGGCTCACCACGACGATGGACATCAGGCTCCACACGGTGAAGCCCAGGTTCTCCGCCAGGATCGAGAACACGAGGTTCTTGCGGGCGACCCGCTTGCCGGTGGTCTCCCAGAACGCCGGGTCCTCCGGCTCCCAGTCCTCGATCCACCGACCGCGGCGCTTCGCCCGCGGCGCAACGCCCCTCGTCTCCACGACCGTGCTCATCGGACCTCCCGGACAGCGGTTCCCGTTGCGCACCAACGGTAGGAACGGCCGGTTACCGAGACGTGCGGGCAGGTGTCGCCGCCGGCAACTCCCCCGCACATCACGCGGACTGGGGCTGTGAGGCCGCGAGCCAGTCGACGATGCCGCACACGGCGTCCTTGCAGCCGCCGCAGCCGGTGCTCGCCCGGGTGGCGTCGGCGATGGCCGACAGCGAGGTGGCGCCCGCGCGCCACGCGCCGACCAGCTGCGCCTTGCTGACCGTGTTGCAGCGGCACACCACGGCGGACGCGGGCAGGTCGGCGGGGCTCGCCTCGGTCGCGCCCGCGGGCAGGGCCCGGCCCAGCAGCAGCGCCAGCCGGTCGGTGGGCGCGGGCAGGCCGCGGTCGTAGAGCTGGGTGATGGCCGCCGCCGCGTCCGGCGCGCCGAGCACGATCGCGCCGGTCACCCGGTCGTCGCGCAGCACCAGCTTGGCGTACCGGCCGCGCGCCGGGTCCTGGAAGCACAGCACCTCGTCGTCGGGCGAGTCGACCTCCGCGTGCACGTCGCCGAGCGCGGCGAGGTCCACGTCGCGGGCCTTGAGCCTGGTCACGACGGTGGTGCCGGAGTAGCGGGCGGCGGGCGCGGCGCCGGTGAGCCGGTCGGCGAGCACGGCTGCCTGCTCCCACGCGGGCTGGACCAGGCCGGACACCGTGCCCACGTGCTGGGCGCAGTCGCCGATGGCGTGCACGCGCGGGTCGCTGGTGCGCAGCGCGTCGTCCACCAGGACGCCCCGGTCGACGTCGATGCCCGCCTGCTCGGCCAGCGCCGTCTCCGCCCGCACGCCCGCCGAGACGACGACCAGGTCGGCGGGGACGTGCGTGCCGTCGGTCAGCTCCAGCCCCTCGCCCGGCACGTACCGGGAGGCGAGCGAGCCGAGCCGGAACTCGATGCCGAGGCCCTGGAGGGTCTTGGCGAGCACCCGGCCCGCGCCCGCGTCGAGCTGGCGCTCCATCAGGTGCCCGACCGGGTGCACCACGGTCACCAGGCAGCCGCGCCCGGCCAGGCCGCGGGCGGCCTCCAGGCCGAGCAGCCCGCCGCCGAGGACGGCGACCGGCGCGCCCGGCGACGCCTTCTCCACGATCCGCGCGCAGTCGTCCAGCGAGCGGAACGCCACCACGCCGGGCGCGAGGTCGCCGTTGCCGTCGAGCAGGCCGGGCGTCGGCGGCACCCACGAGCGCGCGCCCGTGGCCAGCACCAGCGCGTCGTAGGGCACCTCGGTGTCGTCGACGTGCACGACGCGGCGGGTGCGGTCGACCTTGGTGACGGTCCCGCCGAGCCGCAGGTCCACGTGGTGCTCGGCGGCCCAGTCGGGGCCGTGCAGGCGGACCGCGTCCGGGGTCAGGGAGCCCGCCACCACGCTGGACAGCAGCACCCGGTTGTAGGCCGGGTGCCGCTCGTCGCCCAGCACGGTCAGCGCGACCCGCTCCCCCTTCGGGTCGCGACGGCGGACCTCGTCGGCCAGGCGGGCGCCGGCCATGCCGTAGCCCACCACCACAACGTTCCTCATACCGTCTCCAATCGGACCGCGCACACCTTGAACTCGGGCATCCGGCTGGTCGGGTCCAGCGCCGGGTTGGTCAGCAGGTTGGCGCGACCCTCGCCCGGGAAGTGGAAGGGCAGGAACACCACGTCGATGCGCATGGACGGCACGCAGCGCACCCGCGCCGCGGTCCGGCCGCGCCGCGACACGACGGCCGCGAGGTCGCCGTGCGCCAGGCCCGCGCGGGTCGCGGTGTCCGGGTGGACCTCGACGTACGCCTCGGGCTCGGCCGCGTTCAGCTCGGCGACCAGCCGGGTCTGCGCGCCCGACTGGTAGTGCTGGAGCACCCGGCCCGTGGTGGCCTGGAGCGGGTACTCGGCGTCCGGCGGCTCGTCCGGTCCCCGGTGCTCGACCGGGGCGAACCGGGCCAGGCCGTCGGGGTGGGCGAACCGGTCGAGGAACACGCGGGGCGTGCTGTCGCGCACCACGGGCCAGTGCAGCGCCTCGCCGTCGCGCAGCCGCTGGTAGGTGACGCCGGAGTAGTCGGCGGGGCCGCCCGCGGACGCCCTGCGCAGCTCCTCGAACACCACCTCGGGTTCGGTCGGGAACCGGTCGGCGGGCTGGCCGAGGCGGGTGGCGAGGCCCTGGAGCACGTCGAGGTCGCTGCGCACCCCCTCGGGCGGGGCCACCGCCACCTGCCGCAGCAGCACGCGGCCTTCGAGGTTGGTCATGGTGCCGCTCTCCTCGGCCCACTGCGTGACCGGCAGCACGACGTCGGCGACGGCGGCCGTCTCGGACAGCACGAGGTCGGCCACGACCAGCAGGTCCAGGGCGGCGAGCCGGTCGGCGACGTGCTGCGAGCGGGGCGCGGAGACGATGACGTTGCTGCCGAACACCAGCAGCGCCTTGGGCCCGCCGGGCTGCCCGAGGGCGTCGAGCAGCTCGTAGGCCGACCGGCCGGGGCCGGGCAGGTCGTCGACGCCCCACACGTCCATGACGTGCGCGCGGGCCGCGGGGTCGGTGATCTTGCGGTAGCCGGGCAGCTGGTCGGCCTTCTGGCCGTGCTCGCGACCGCCCTGGCCGTTGCCCTGGCCGGTGAGGCAGCCGTAGCCGGAGTACTTCCGGCCGGGCAGCCCCAGGGACAGGGCGAGGTTGATCCACGCCGACACGGTGTCCGAGCCGCTGGCGTGCTGCTCGGTGCCGCGGCCGGTGAGCACGAAGGCGTTGTCCGCCTCGGCCAGGATGCGCACGGCGGCGCGCTGGTCGGCCACCGGCACGCCGGTGACCCGCTCCACCCGTTCCGGCCACCACGTCGCCGCGATGCGCCACGCCTCGTCGAAGCCCGTGGTGCGCTCCGCCAGGTACTCCTTGTCGAGGTACCCGTCGGCGACGGCGGTGTGCAGCAGGCCCAGCGCGAGCGCCAGGTCGGTGCCGGGCGCGGGCTGGAGGTGCAGCGTGGCCAGCTCGGCGGTGGCCGTGCGGCGCGGGTCGACCACGATCAGCTCGGCGCCCCTGAGGTGCTGCACGAACGGCGGCATGGTCTCCGCCGGGTTGCCGCCGACCAGCAGCACGGCGTCCGCCCGGTCCAGGTCGGTGACCGGGAACGGCATCCCCCGGTCCAGGCCGAACGCCCTGGTGCCCGCCGCGGCGGCGCTGGACATGCAGAACCGGCCGTTGTAGTCGATCTGCGAGGTGCCCAGGGCGACCCGGGCGAACTTGCCCAGCAGGTAGGACTTCTCGTTGGTGAGCCCGCCGCCGCCGAAGACGCCCACCGAGTCCGGCCCGTGGGCCTCCCGCAGCCGGCGCAGTGTCCCGGCGACCAGGTCGAGCGCCTCGTCCCAGCCGGCCGGGCGCAGCTCGCCGTCGCGGCGGACCAGCGGCGTGGTCAGGCGGGCGGGCGAGGTCAGCAGCTCGGCCGACGTCCAGCCCTTCTGGCACAGCCCGCCGCGGTTGGTCGGGAACTCCCGCGGCGACACCACGCCGTCCGTGATGGACATGGCGCACTGGAGCGCGCAGTACGGGCAGTGCGTGTCCGTCCCGGACGCGGTCGTGCTCGGGGAGTCGGTTGGGGTCACGCAGCCGACGGTAGGAACGGGCTGTTAACGGCGGACCGCGTGATGTTTCGTCCACGCGAACTTGACTGCTCAGCGCCCCCGCCGGGCGGGTGAGGTCGTCGCAGCACGGCCGTCACGACAGTGCCGCGGGTCACAGCCGCGGGGCCGCGGGCGCGGGGCTCAGAGCAGTTCGGCGACCCTGGACGCGGCGCGCTCCAGGCCCGCCAGCGACTGCCGGCCCGAGCGCGGGTGCAGGGCGTGCACGGCGAGCCGGAACAGCAGCGCCCGCAGCACGACCTGGGACCACTCCTCCAGGTGCGCCCACCGCCCGAGGATGCCGTGGTCCGCGCCGCCCCAGGCCAGCGCGTCGACCACGACGACCGCGGCGCCGTAGGAGCCCGGCCGCCAGTAGGCGGTGAAGTCGATGATGGCCGGGGCCGCGTCGCCCGCGAACAGCACGTTGCCGAACAGGTCGCCGTGCACGACCTGCGGTTTCGCCGTCACCGGCTTGCGGTGGGCGGCGTAGAGCTCGAACAGCCGGCCGCCGAGGTCCGGGTCCAGTTCGGCCTTCTCCTCGTCCCACGCGCAGCGGTCGGCGGTGGCGAACAGGTCGGTCCGCGTGTCGAGGAACCGGGGCCTGGTGAGCCCGGCGGTGGCCTGGTGCAGCTTCACGGCGACCTCGACGACCTCGTCGTGGCGCGGCTCGGCCTGACCGGACAGGTACTTGGTCGCCGCCCAGCCGCCGACGACGTAGCGGCCGTCGGTGGAGCGCAGGGGCCTGGCCACGCGGAGGTTGTCCACGTCGAGGGCGTCGAGGGTCTTGGCGACCCAGGTGGCCTCGGCGGGCTTGCCCGCCGGGCGGATGGCCGCGTCGCCGCACCGCCACACCGGTCCGCCGTCGATCAGCTCCGGTTCGGCGTCGCGCGCGCCGAACGCGGCGCGCACGTGCGACGGTGGCGGCTCCGGTGACGGCGACGGGTTCACGGCCGGCACGCTACCTGCACCGGGCCTCCGGTTGGTGGACCTCGGACCTCGTACGCGTGGTGTCCGCGCATTCGGGCTAACCGCATTATTGCGGTCTCAGTAGGGAGATCGACCGACGTGACCGGCATCACCCGGCGCGACGTCGCCCTCGACCCGAACCGGCGGGCCGCCGACAGCACGACGCCGGGGCCCGCTCGCGGCGGACCCCGGCGTCGTTCCGGAGGTGGTCAGTAGGTGGGCAGCGAGGGGTCGACCTCACGGGCCCACGCCAGGACGCCGCCGCCGACGTGCACCGCGTCCTTGAAGCCGGCCCGGTGCAGCGCGGCCAGCGCCTCGGCCGAGCGGGCGCCCGACTTGCAGTGCAGCACGACCTGCTTGTCCTGCGGCAGCTCGGCGAACGCCTCGCCGGACAGGATGCGGTCCTTCGGGATGAGCACCGAGCCCGGGATCTTCACGATCTCGTACTCGTGCGGCTCGCGGACGTCCACGAGCAGGAAGTCCTCGCCCGCGTCCTGCTTCTGCTTCAGCTCCAGCGGCGTGATGGTGTTGCCCGCCGCGGCCTGCTGCGCGTCGTCGGACACGACGCCGCAGAACGCCTCGTAGTCGATCAGCTCGGTGATCTTGACGCTCTCCGGGTCCTTGCGGATCTTGATCGTCCGGTAGGACATCTCCAGGGCGTCGTACACCATGAGCCGGCCCAGCAGCGGGTCGCCGATGCCGGTCAGCAGCTTGATCGCCTCGGTCACCATGATCGAGCCGATCGACGCGCACAGCACGCCCAGGACACCGCCCTCCGCGCACGACGGCACCATGCCGGGCGGCGGCGGCTCCGGGTAGAGGTCGCGGTAGTTCAGGCCCTGGCCGTTCGGCGCGTCCTCCCAGAAGACGCTGACCTGGCCCTCGAACCGGAAGATCGAACCCCACACGTACGGCTTGCCCAGCAGCACGGCGGCGTCGTTGACCAGGTACCGGGTGGCGAAGTTGTCCGTGCCGTCCAGGATCAGGTCGTAGTCGCGGAAGATGTCGAGCGCGTTCTCCGAGTTCAGGTGGACCTGGTGCAGCACCACCTTCACGAACGGGTTGATCTCGGCGACCGAGTCGCGCGCCGACTCCGCCTTCGGCCGGCCCACGTCCGACTGGCCGTGGATCACCTGCCGCTGGAGGTTCGACTCGTCGACGACGTCGAAGTCGACGACGCCGAGCGTGCCCACGCCCGCGGCCGCCAGGTAGAGCAGTGCCGGGCTGCCCAGGCCGCCCGCGCCGACGACCAGGACCTTCGCGTTCTTCAGCCGCTTCTGACCGTCGACCCCGACGTCCGGGATGATCAGGTGGCGGCTGTACCGCGCGACCTCTTCCTTCGTCAGCTCCGCAGCGGGCTCAACGAGCGGCGGAAGCGCCATCTCCAGTCCTCCTCGACCACACATGTCCTCTACCGAGGGACAACACCAGCCTGCCCGTCCGTCTTCCCGGATGGGAAGTCGTCCCAAGGCGCGGGACGCGCCGCCGGGACCGGTCGCTACGGGGCCACCGGGAACGGGTTGGGCGTGCACACCTTGCCGTCGGCCGCCACCGCGTTGCGGTCGCCGCCGGTCACCGAGTTGAGCTGCGCGACGTAGTCGTTGGCCACGCCGAACGACTGCTGCATCATCACCGGGGCGGGGCCGCCGTCGGTCGCGCAGCCCTCGTGCCCGTTGCCCAGGGCGTGCCCGACCTCGTGGTTGACGGCGTAGGTGCGGTAGGCGCCGATGTCGTTGCCGAACGCCTTCGCGCCGCGCACCCACCGGGCCGCGTTGATGATCACGCGCCCCGACGGCGGGTGCCAGCACGACGCCTCGAACTGGATCGAGAACCCGCACATGGCGTGCGTGGTGCTGGTCGTGGTGAGGCTGATGGTGAAGTCGACGTCGTCGCCCTCGACCCGCTGCATCGCGACCTGGCCGTTGCCGACCCAGCTGCGCGGGTCGGCCAGGAACGCGTCCACCGTGCGCGCGAAAGCCTCGCGGTCGCCGCCGTAGTCGGCCGCCTCGACGCCGTCCTCGATGGCGATGTTGTACCGGTAGAGCTGCCCGCTGCCCGTCTGCTGCGTGGCGCCGGGGACGACCTGCCACGTCCCGGCGCCCTGCGCGGAGAAGTTCGGGCCGTCCGGCAGCACCGCGGTCGGGAAGTTCTTGAGGTCGATCTGGGCGGGCGGCTTCTCACTGGCCGCGGGCGTCGCCGGGGTGGTCGCCGCCGACGCGCCGCCCGTCTGCGCACCCTGCGCGGACTGGTCCGCCGCCGGGCCGCTCCCGGTCGGCACGGCCGTGTCCAGGACGACCAGCGCGGTCAGCACCAGCAGCACGGGGATGGCGTAGATGCGC